>JAQCTH010000169.1 GCA_027686065.1 Clostridiaceae bacterium AF10-41 | reverse complement strand
TTCCTATATACTTTACTATTGTTATTTGCTTATTATCAACACTGAGTACACTCATTATAAAAATTAAAATTGAAATAGAAAAACATAACATTTTTATTATAAATATAAACTCATCTGTCATCTTAAAAATTAGATCAATAAAAGTCAATCCTATAAGTGTAGCGATAAATACTTTTGACATTAAACACTTATGTTTATAATTAATTTTTTCATTTAACATTTATTACTCAATCATCCTTTACCTATACAACTTAATAGTGAAAATAGTTCCTTGCCCTACAGTACTATTTATTTCTATATCTCCATTTTGAGCTTTTACTAAATTATAAACTACAAAAAGCCCAACTCCAAAACCAGTTGGATTACTTTCCTTTGTTCTATTTTCCATTTCATATTTATTAAAAGCCTTTTTTACAAATTCCTCGCTCATGCCTATTCCATTGTCACCTATATCTATCATTACATAATTATTAGTACTTTTTATATTTATAAATATAGTTCCATTCTCCTTAGTAAACTTTAATGAGTTTGATACTAAATTCAATATTATTCGTTGCATCATCTCTTTATCAAAATATACGAATTCTTCTTCTTCTTCTGTATCAAATACAATATCTATTCCACTATTTTTTATATAAGTAGATAGTGAATTTAAATAATCTTCAATAAATTCTACTATATTATCTAAACCTAAATTTGCTTCTAAATTTTCTGAATCTATTTTACTCATATCAATAAGATTATTAGTAAACTTTGTTAGAATAAAGCAATTTTGCTTACTTAATTCGTTATACATACTCAATTTTTCAATATCATCATTTTGTATTAAAACTTTTTCAAGTTGTATAGCAGAATATATTACATTTATAGGTATCTTAAGATCATGAGAAATATTCGACAAGAAGTTTCTTTTTATTTCTTCTCTCATTTTTATACTTTCTAATTCCTCTTTCATATTAGACAATTTAATTTCTTCTGTTAAATCTTTTAATAGTAATATAAATTCTGATTTTTCAGCATTCATAGAAAAAAATCTTACTTCTAATTTCTTATTACCTTTATTTATTGTAATCGAAACCGGTCTATTATTAATATCTGATATAATATCTCTAATATCG
>JAQCTH010000168.1 GCA_027686065.1 Clostridiaceae bacterium AF10-41 | reverse complement strand
CACGGTAAGACAACTTTAACAGCTGCAATCACAACAGTATTAGCAAGCAAGGGATTAGCAGAATCATTTAAATATGATGAAATCGATAAGGCTCCAGAAGAAAAAGAAAGAGGAATCACAATTAACACAGCTCACGTAGAGTACCAAACAGAAAACAGACACTATGCTCATGTTGACTGTCCAGGACATGCTGACTATGTTAAGAACATGATTACAGGAGCTGCTCAAATGGATGGAGCAATCTTAGTTTGTTCAGCAGCAGATGGTCCAATGCCACAAACAAGAGAACACATCCTACTAGCATCAAGAGTTGGAGTTGACTACATAGTAGTATTCTTAAACAAAGCAGATATGGTAGATGATGAAGAATTATTAGAATTAGTTGAAATGGAAGTAAGAGAATTATTATCAGAATACAACTTCCCAGGAGACGATATTCCAGTAATAAAGGGTTCAGCTTTACAAGCATTAGAAAACCCAACAGATGAAAAGGCTATAGCACCAATTTTAGAATTAATGGAAGCTGTAGACAGTTATATACCAACTCCAGAAAGAGCAACAGATAAGCCATTCTTAATGCCAGTAGAAGATGTATTTACAATCACTGGTAGAGGAACAGTTGCTACAGGAAGAGTTGAAAGAGGAATTCTTCACGTAGGAGACGAAGTAGAAATCGTTGGATTAGCTGAAGAAAGCAGAAAAGTAGTAGTAACAGGAATAGAAATGTTCAGAAAGTTACTAGACGAAGCACAAGCTGGAGATAACGTAGGAGTTCTTTTAAGAGGAGTTCAAAGAACTGACATTGAAAGAGGTCAAGTTTTAGCAAAAGCTGGATCAGTTAAACCACACAACAAGTTCGTAGGTCAAGTTTACGTACTTAAAAAAGAAGAAGGTGGAAGACATACACCATTCTTTGATGGATATAGACCACAATTCTATTTCAGAACAACAGATGTTACTGGATCAATTAAGTTACCAGATGGAATGGAAATGGTTATGCCAGGAGACCACATTGACATGAACGTTGAATTAATCACTCAAGTAGCAATGGATGAAGGATTAAGATTCGCTATCAGAGAAGGTGGAAGAACTGTAGGTTCTGGAGTTGTTACTAGTATAATAGGATAATA
>JAQCTH010000167.1 GCA_027686065.1 Clostridiaceae bacterium AF10-41 | reverse complement strand
ATTATATTTTTCCATGAATTTTTACACTTTATTATTTCTTTATGTTTAAAGTTTAAATGTTCTTTTTATCATGTTATTCCTTTTACAATATACAAAAAATATTCCAATATAAAATTTAAACTTAAACCTCCTATTCATGGTGCTATAACAAGTAAATCTCACTTTAATTGTTTGAAAATTTCTTCTAAAATTGATTATAATATTCTTTTAAATAAAATAAGATTTTTCTTTTGGATTGGACCAATATATGATTTTTTAATTTTTATAATTTTATTTTGTATAGGGGTTACTTATATTAATTATTCTTATTTAGCATTAGTTTCTTTGATTCATCTAACTATAACTACAATTAATTTTTTTAATAGCGATGGTAAATATGCAATTGGTTCTAAAGAGGATGATAGAATAGCTTTTAATTTAGCTAGAGACTTTACTCTTTGTGGAAATAACAAAGTTTACTGCGAAAGCAAAAGAATTCTTACTGATATCCACATGGAAGTCTCAGAGAATATACAATTAGAAAAGTTCAATGTAAATGATTTATGGAACTTTTTAAATAATATATCCTTCTATACTAATTCACTTTTAAGCTTTTTAAATAAAGATATTTTAACTCTTCATTCCTCAACTTTAGATTTTTTTGAAAACTTAATAGAGGATTTTGATGATATAAAAAAATATGATTATAGACAAGTAGAAAAAACTTCTATTTCTATAATTTATTATTTAATCTATAAAAAGCTTAAAGATACAGATTTTTCTCCTGATTTAGAAATTATTAATAAAGTTTATACTGGCTGTAACTCAATTTATTTTAGAAATCTATTTGATTTGTATTTTAGACATAAAATACAAAATAAGAAATATTTAATTAATGAAAATAATATACCAAGTTCTATTTCTCTTTGTGAAGGTTATACTAAATTGCTATTGAATCTAGTATATTTAAATAATTCCTCCAGTTAATATAATGAGGCTGTGGCATAGACAGCCTTATTAAGAATTGATAATTAAAAATAATTTAGTTTTGAAAACTCCTAATGGAGTTTTTTCATTAATTTTTCATTTTGTATTCTTAATTTTTAATTGTGCGACAGCTCCATTATTTTTAAACTAACGGTTTATATTATATGATATTTAATTATTTTTTTCAAATAATAGCATTTCTTTTCTTTAATCAGAAATATTATGTAAATTTGTAACAACTTATTAATTATGTTAT
>JAQCTH010000166.1 GCA_027686065.1 Clostridiaceae bacterium AF10-41 | reverse complement strand
ATTATTACTTATATAGTAGTTATGAATAGCTTTTATTATGATAGCTTAAGTAATAGTGAAAGTTATATATTAAGTATGCCAAATAAAAGAGAAGATGTGGTTTATTCAAAATATATTTTAGTAATATTAGTATTAGTTTTATCAAACATTTTAATGTATTTATTATTTGGAAACAATATATTTTTCATTTCTAGGTTAATGGTATTACAAGATATTGTTGTAAGTTTTTATACTGTTCTACTTAGCTTTGCTATAATTATTCCTTTAACCTTTAAGATTGGATATAAGATCACAAGAATACTTTCCCCTATTATAACTATTGTACTATCTTATAATTTTATATATAAATATGATTTTTTAATTCCAGGTAGCAGCTTAACGGATAATTTTTTGATAAATACATCTTATGAAATCGGTGTGTTTTTAGCAAAATACTTTAATTATGTTACTCATGATTTTGGAAGTAGAGCGATAGGTATATATAACATACTTTCATATATAATAATAGTTTTAATGTTTTTAATATCAATGTTTATAGCTTTAAAAACCTATAAAAATAAAGATATAGTGTAGGGGGAGTAGGGATGAATAAAAAATCTATTAAAGTAAGTCTAGGAATTCTTATATTTTTATCTATTTCTCTATTAAGCTTTACATTAATATTTGCTGAGAAAAAGGCAGATTATCAAGGATATATTGATGTTCCAAAGGCTAGTATAAGTTATTCAGGTTTTGAAGAAGAAGAGGATAAATACAAAATTAAAATAACTATAAAAAATAATAGTAAGTATTATGGCTCTTTAAAAGATATAAAACTAAAGTTCTCAATTAATAGTGAATATAAAAGTTATACTAATTCAGGACCTATATTTGGTGGTTATGACTTAAAGGAAAGAGAATACTTTGAAAATCATAAAGAAGTAGAAAGAGAAAATTATAGCTCTTTTTTTGATCCAAGTGAGAAAAGGGATTATATATTTGAAATTCCTAAGGGGTTAAGCTTTGATGAAAAAGTTTTTGATACTAATAGAATGATAATATCCTATAATATTGAATATTTTAAACGTAGGATAAAAAATGGTGTATCTGGTAGGATTAAAATGGAAGGAACAACAGAATTCCTGGATAATTCAATAAATCCATATGTAATAGAATAATAATTGGAAAAAAATTGGACCTCAGGGGTGCAAAAAATGAGTCTGTCAATAATTTTGTGTAAACTTCAGAAAATT
>JAQCTH010000165.1 GCA_027686065.1 Clostridiaceae bacterium AF10-41 | reverse complement strand
TGAATCTAGTATAATAATAGTATTAAATTTAATAATGATTATTATAGCAATACTATTATCATATTTCTTACTAATTAGGTTAAAAGAGAAGCTAAGTAGACAACTGAAAAATATTAGTTTATATGCAAAAGCTTTAGGCGAAGGAAATCTAAATTATAGGATGAAAGATTATTATAATGATGAAATTGGAGAAGTTATAGAAGAATTAAATTTAGCTATAGAAAGTATAAAAAATATATTAAACCAGACAAAGAAAATGGTTCATACTAGTAACGAAAATAGTGAGAATAATGTGATTTCATCAAATAAAATTAAAAAAACAATAAATCTAGCTAAAAGAGATACACTAAATACATCTGATAAAGTTAATATATTAAATGATGATTGTGAAACTGTAGCATGTAAGATACAGGAGATAATAGCAGTTACTAAGGTTATAAGTAAAGAGATAATTAAAAATTCTAATAATGCACATGATATGAGTAAGAAAGCAATACAAATAGAGAAATTGAGTTTAAAATCTGTGGAAAATGCATTTAATATATTTGAAACTAAATCGAAGCATATAGAATTATCTTTAGAAAGAGGAAAAGTAATAAAAGAAATAGATAGTATGCTGAAAATAATAAATTCTATTTTTAAACAAATTAATCTATTAGCTATTAATGCTTCAATAGAAGCAGCTAAAGCTGAAAATGGTGGACATGGCTTTTCAATAATTGCAGAGGAAATTAGGAAATTATCAGATGAAACAGAATTAAATTTGAAAGATGTAAAAGAAACTATATCAAGTGTTATATCTGTATTTAATGATATATCTAGAGAGTCAAAAGATTTAGTTAAATATTTAAATTCAAAAGTTAAAGATGACTATAATTTACTAATAGACGTTTCAAAGGCTTATGGTGAAGATATGAAGCTATTATCAGAAGAATCTATAAAAATTAATAATTTAACTGGGAATATATTTGCTTATATGGGGGAGATAGGGGAGAGGATAGAAAATATAACTGTTTCAACTAATGATATACTTAGTAATTCAAAAGATACTAATTTCGATATGTGGAAAATTGAAGAATTTGTAAAAGAATTAGGAGATTCTATTGAAAAAGAAAAAATAGTTTTAAACAACCTAAACATATCATTAAATAATTTTATTATTTAAATTTATTAAATTGAAAAAAGAGGTATTCAAAATATATTCTCTCATTTGTATTGTTTACTATATTCTGATAAAATATAGTAAATAATACTAAAAATATAAATTGGAGTAATGATAATGAAACT
>JAQCTH010000164.1 GCA_027686065.1 Clostridiaceae bacterium AF10-41 | reverse complement strand
GCCCTTAAGCGACTTCATTATCTTATCATTTGTTTCTTGTTCTGTCAACAACTTTTTTTAAAAGTTTTTTCGACTTATTTTGTCACATACCTTAGCGACATGTTCTATAATAACATTTGAAATCACTTTATCACTTGTCACTTACTACTATTTATTAATATTATTATCATATTACTTTATTATACTCTTAATATATAAGTTTTTCTATTAATGATACTCCTGGATAAGTTTAAGTTTAATATACTTTAATTTAATAAAAAATTATATATACTTCTTTTATTGATATGACTACAATATATGCCTAAATAGATCATTATCTTAACATCCCTTTCAACATTTTAATCCCATTTTTTCTTTATATACAATTTGTTTTTTGAAGTATATTTAATAATTCATATAATATCACATATATAGCTGTGCTAATCTGATGTTACTAAGAGCTACACCTAAAGAGATTTATTTATTGTTTCTATTTATTCTTTTAAATTCATTTGTTCATACACTAAATCTTCTTATATTTGATTTTTCATATATTCTTTGATTATTTTTTTATTTATTTTAACAGTATCTAGATAATATTCCTTTTAACAAAATTATATATTTAAATATTTATAGTTTAAATTTGCATATCTATCAAATATCATTAATAAACTTTTTTTCCTTAAGATATTCCATAAATTGAGATATAATAGTATATGATTTTATCATCAAATATAGTATTTATTTTCCATACTCAAATATAAATACTCTAGGATATTTACAATTCTATTTGCTATGTGCTAAACTACCATTTATTCATTACGGATATACCTCCTTTTATTGTAGTTGTGGTCGTCAAACCTACTATCATAATAGCTTGGGGTTTTATTTTTTTTACGCATAGCTATAAGTTTTTCTGTAGTATTCTTTATACACAAAAAAAGCTACGAATAAATTCGTAGCTTTGGTGGAGGTAAAGGGATTCGAACCCTTGACCCCTTGCTGCGTGCAAGGCAAGTGCTCTCCCAACTGAGCTATACCCCCAAATATGGTGGACCTTCAGGGACTCGAACCCCGGGCCGACCGGTTATGAGCCGGTTGCTCTAACCAACTGAGCTAAAGATCCGTATTACCTGGCAACGTTCTACTCTCCCACACAGTCTCCCATGCAGTGAATGGAAAGGAGTGTTTCCTCTACGCCATCATCACCAGATGCTGTGAGATCCTAAATCTCTGATTTAGATATCGAACGTACTCAACGCAGTTGAGTTTCCTTATAAAATCTAAAATTTAGTTTCTTTATTCAGAGTGTTCTCTGAAAATTGCACATGAA
>JAQCTH010000163.1 GCA_027686065.1 Clostridiaceae bacterium AF10-41 | reverse complement strand
TATGGAGGGAACACAGACTATGTCATTTTCAAAAGAAGAATTAATAAAAATGTTAGCAAAGGATCCAAGTATTAAAACAGCTGAAGATATTCAGAATGTTTTAAAAGATTTATTCGGTGGAGTGCTTCAGCAAATGCTTGAAGCCGAATTAGATAACCATCTTGGTTATACGAAACATGATTATCAAAATAAGAACACAACTAATAGCCGTAACGGCAAAGGCCGTAAAACTATGAAATCTAATCTCGGTTATTTTGATTTAGATGTCCCAAGAGATAGGGAAGGTTCTTTCGAGCCGGAAATAGTAAAAAAGCATCAAACTGATGTCTCACACCTAGAAAGCTCAATAATTGGTATGTATGCTAAAGGAATGACTACAAGAGATATAGCAACACAAGTAAATGAAATATACGGAATGGAAATATCACCTACTTTAGTTTCTAATGTGACAGATAAAGTAATTCCAATGGTGAGAGAATGGCAAAGTCGTCCATTGGAAACTGTATATCCTATAGTATTTATGGATGCTATTCACTTTAAGGTAAGGAAAGATAATGTTGTTGTTTCGAAAGCAGCCTACGCTGCGATTGGGGTAAATCTTGAAGGGAAGAAAGATGTTCTTGGTATATGGATAGGATCAGCTGAGTCATCAAAATACTGGTTGCTTGTTTTAAATGAGCTAAAAAACAGAGGTGTAAAGGATATATTAATTGCATCAGTTGATGGCCTAACAGGATTTAACGAAGCCATTAGGGCTGTTTATCCTAATACAGAAATTCAAAGATGTATTATTCATCAAATTAGAAATTCAAGTAAGTACTTATCTTATAAGGATTTAAAAGCTTTCAATGCAGATTTAAAGCTAGTTTATACTGCTACTACTGAGGAGATAGCATTAGCAGAATTAGATCGATTAGAACAAAAGTGGGGAGATAAATACCTAATAGCAATAAGGTCTTGGAGAAATAATTGGAATGAGTTAGCTACATTCTTTAAATATCCACCTGAAATTCGAAAAATAATATATACGACTAACGCCATGGAAAGCTATAATCGCCAACTTAGAAAAGTTACTAAAACTAAATCTATATTTCCTAATGATGAATCATTAATGAAAATTCTATATCTTGCTACCATTGATATCAGTAAGAAATGGACTCAATCAATACGAGGGTGGGCGCAAATTTTAGCACAGTTATCAATCTTCTTCGAAGGTCGTTTAGACGACCAGTTATTCTAAGTACATTAAGTTAAATGTCTATTAAAACGCAGCTATTAATGTAATAATTATCAATTAAAAGAAAATAAAGGTTGGATATCTTATCAAACTATCCAACCTCTTAAATGAAATTTAATTTTC
>JAQCTH010000162.1 GCA_027686065.1 Clostridiaceae bacterium AF10-41 | reverse complement strand
TATATAATTCCTTAAAGATTTTCTTATATATTTATTCTCGACTAATATACATATTGTTTGATTATTACTTAATCTAATAATAGTTTCTAATTCATTCCACTTATAACTATTTTTAATTTCTTTTTCATACAACTCTAAACATAACTTATAAATATCATCAATACTTCTTTGTGAGTTAACAGACAATGATTCTACCAAATCGCTTCTATTAAATTTATCTAGCTCATTTAGAAGTGATTTAATAGTGAATTGTTTTAAATTTTTATTTTTATAAAATTTTTCATATTCAGCTAATGGTATCACCATACAAAATAATCTTTTTATTAGAGTTCTTGCATTTATAACAAACTTTATTATATTGCTATCTTCTTGAAAGATGTTAATTAAATTTTTACATTTCCTTAGTATATCTTTTCTATATACATCATGATAAGGTGCATTTATACTTATATATTTCTTCTTAACATTAGTGTAGCCTTTAACTAATCTATATTGATTCTTATTAATTACATCTATATCCCTAGATGAAATATTGCCAAAAAAATTTTTATCTAAGTTAGTAATATTTAAATCATTCAGTAATTCATCATCATCTAAATAGTATTCCATTTCTAATGGTTCTAAAAATAGACGAATTGTTTTTATATTATTTTTCCCACTTATATTGACAACGTCTTCAAAATCTTCTCTATTTACTTTATTTTTTAATACTACTACAGAACTTATTTTTTTATTTCTTCTTATAATGTCTTTTGCACTATAAACTTTAGATGTAAACTTTAAAATTGGTTCTTGTTTAGATGAATTTCCTTTAAAATAATAATAATTTTCTTCTGACAAACAGTATGCCATTGGAAACACCTCACTAACATCTAACATTTCCCCTAAATAGCATATTTTAAGATTATCTATTATCGAATAGATAATATCTTTTTTGGCCACTATTAAAGTTGAACTACTAATAACTTTTGTAAATGCATCACTATCAATATCAAGTACCTGAGATACTATATTTCTAGTTTTTTTAGACCCCTTGTTTGTATTTTTAGGAAATTTATTTAAAGTTGCAGCATTTCCTTTATAAATACTTACTTTATATATCTGCTCAGCTGGAAGTGTATATATTAATCCATCTGCAAATTTAAGTTTTATTTTTTCTCCACTATATCCAATAAATTCACATCTTGCTTTACTATACTCCAAAATATCCCCAATCTTTATTTCATCAATTAAATTATTACCTTCAGAATATATATTGTTTAAATACTGAACTAATCCAGAATATATAATAAATAACACTATTAAATAACTATTTTCTTTAGGTAATACGTAGAGATTCTTATTTTCTTTTTCATTTAAAAAGATATTAATAAAATTTTTTTCTAAATCATGAAATATAATT
>JAQCTH010000161.1 GCA_027686065.1 Clostridiaceae bacterium AF10-41 | reverse complement strand
TTAATTGATATAGATAGCAAAAATATAACTAATATAGTTAATAAAAACTCAATAATTTATTCAGATCATAAATCTTACTCAGAATCATTAAGTTATGTAGTTGATATAAACGATAAATATATTGCTTGGCAAAACCTTTTATATAATAGTAGTATCTATGATATAAAAAATAATACATTTATAAATTTATTAAATTCTGAAGAAGTTAGTACAATTGTTAGTATTAACAAGTTATTCGATAATAAGATATTCTTAACGGTTGAAAAAGACAACAATACATTTGAAAATTTATGCATAGAATTAAACTCATAGCCATCTGTAAAATTGACGATTTATTATAAATCTTGAAATGAAAAATTTATATTTATCCTTTTGTATATTATGAAAATATTAACTTAAAATATATTTTTTATTATTTTGTGTATTTATCTAATAATTTCACATTTTATATTAATATGTGAAAATAATTATTATTCTGAATTTATTAGACTGTCATAAAAAACAGCTTAATAACTCTTAGAATTTATCATTCTTTAAAAATTATATGGTGTTATCATAAAGTAATGGACACATTAAAACAAACTAAGTAAAATAATATTTAGTTAAGAAAAGATGTGTCAATATGGGAAAGTTCAAGAGATATAATAAAAAGTATAAAAATAGATTTATATAAATCAGGAATAACCTTATAAGAGTTAATTGGCGAATATGGCATTGCAAAATTCAATCCACTTGCTAGCAATATTACTACATTCGGCTAAAGTAAGCTCATTTCAAGCAAGCCTCTGAAAATCTTAATTTCTAATTCCTTTTCATCCAGCTATTTTCGAAATTATTATATTCTTTTTTATACTCAGGTAACAAGTACTAAGTGTAAACTATAATTAAAAATTAAAGCCTATCTACTTTAGGTAAACTTAAGTAGATGGGCTTTCATAATAAAATTTCTTTGCAATTTTAAGCTATTACTGGATAACTTTTTAATACTATAGCATTTCCTTTTATTTTATATTCTCCTAAAGTAGCAGGAATTAAATAGCTATCTCCTGTTTTTATTACTTCTTCAAAATCTTTTCCTACTATTACTCCTTCACCATCAACACAAGTGTACATATCAAATTTTTCTATATCACTTACATCTTTATACTCTGAAGTTATAGCTATTTTTTCCATTCCAAAGTATTCATTTTTACATAATAAACTATGTTTATATCCTTCATAACTAACTTCTTGCTTCTCACTTAAGTTTTCGCATTGAAGATCAAAATTTATAACCTCTAAAGCTTTTTCAACATGAATTTCTCTTGGTCTTCCATAATCGTAAACTCTATATGTTACATCACTATTTTGTTGAATCTCTGCAATTATAACTCCTTCACATATAGCATGAACCAGTCCACTATTTATTAAGAAGCAATCTCCTTTTTTAACTTCAATTT
>JAQCTH010000160.1 GCA_027686065.1 Clostridiaceae bacterium AF10-41 | reverse complement strand
GATATTTTAATAGATGAAAAAGCTAAATTAGAAGATACAAATATAGATGAAATGGATTTACAAAGAATTATTTCTAATATATTAAGAAATTCTATAGAAGCATTAAATGGAAAAGGTTTATTAATGATTAAAAGCTTTTATAATTATAATCATATAGTTATAAGCATACAAAATAATGGGCCTCAAATTGACAAGGATATTATTGATAAAATTTTTCATCAAGGGTTTTCAACTAAAGAAAATAGAGATAATGAAAATGGTTTTGGTTTATACATAGTAAAAGAATTAGTTAATAATCATAATGGGAATATACAAGTAAAAAGTGAAGAAACATTAACTGAATTTATTATAAAATTACCGTTACATATTTAAATATAAAATATAGAGATACTTAAATATATTAGGCATCTAAAAATGAGAGAAGTTGTACAAGCTTCTCTCATTTTTATGTGAATTATTAAAATAAAATTTAATCAAATCAAATAACCAAGCCTTTTTATTATGCAAGAGTTATAATATAAGAAGAAAAAATAAATGAAGTACTATAAAAATAGTATATAATATTAAGTACTCTTAAAAAAGGAGGGATACATATGAATTTAAAGGCTATAATGGACTCAGTTTTAAAGTTAAGCTCTAGTATCTCAAGGAATAATGGAATAGCTTTGTTTAAAAAGGGAGGAGTATCTAAAGTTATAAGTAAAAAGATAAACCATACTTACCATATATATGGTAAGGTTTTAGAAAATAAAGATGAGTATAGTACTCATTTGAAATTTGATTCTAATAATAGAATAATTGATACTAAATGTAGTTGTAATCAATTTGAAGAAAATAGTAAGGAAATAAAAAATTATATTTGCAGTCACTTAATAGCTACTATGTATAGATTTTATCAGGCAGCATTAAATAACAAAGAAAATCAAGCTGAAGAAAAAGATCAAATTAATAAGAGATTATTAAAATTAGATTTGAAAATAAAACAAATTAAAGTAAATAAAAGTGAAGAATATCATTTGGAGCTTAGAGCAGGAGAAGAAAATACAATTGCAATAGAAGCATTAGGTAAGTTTTTGTTTGATGAAAATAAGAAATTTAATGGTAATGATACTTTAATAATAGATTTTTTAAAGACTAAATTTAAAGAAAATAAAAATAGAATTGTAGATAGTAGAAGCTTTGTACTAAATAAAAATGAACTTAGAGGTTTTTTAGAACTAATAGATAACGATAAAAATATAGTTTTAACCTATGATTATATGAATTACAATTCAATAATTTATAAAGAAGATATGCCTTTAATTTTTACTTTAAAGAAAAAAGGTGAAGCTTTAATATTAAAATCTCAAAAGAAGAGTATAATACCTATTGATGATAAAAAAGAGACTTGGATATATGATAAGAAAATATATTTGCCTACAAAAAAGCAATTAAAATATTATAAAGCAATATATGATAAATTGGATGGAAAAGATAGTTTGATTTATAAAAATACAGAAAGTAATTTAAAGAAATTATTGTTTATATT
>JAQCTH010000016.1:4706-55243 GCA_027686065.1 Clostridiaceae bacterium AF10-41 | reverse complement strand
AAATAAGTTAGATAGGGATATTATAAACTTTAAAAACTGGGATATTCAAATAAGTGATTTTAAATATATATATCTAAATACTTTATAAATTTAAGATTTGGTTAAAGCAAAAATAAATTAATAAAATAGAATGGATAGTAATAAGTACCATTCTATTTTTTTAATAATAAGTATAAGGAAAGTTGCAAGAGTATTATTATAGGTATTCCTAAATTAAATTTTAAATGTCTAATTTTATGTTTGAAAGTGTACATACTTATATAAGTTCCTAGACTTCCGCCAATTACTGAAAGAAAAATTAATGTGGATTCTTTTATTCTCCATTTTTTATTTATTGCTTTTTTCTTATCAATATAAATGGTTAAAAAAGAAATTAAATTAACAAAAATAATATAATAAGTAAAAATGTCTTTCATAAAATCTCCTTTATAGTTCTTATAGTATATACATGATTATAAACTATAACATCTGATATAGGAATAAAATTTAATTATTTAATTGATCCTTGTACTATTCCTTTAATTATATATTTTTGAACAAAGAAGTAGAAAATAATAATTGGAATTACTGCTAAAATTAAAGCTGCCATAGCAAGTTCCCATTGTTTAGAAAAGGCACCAAAGAAATTGTTCATGGCAAGAGGAATAGTGTTTATTTTTCCGTTTATAGTTAGGAATGGTAACAAAAAGTCATTCCATATCCATATACCATTTAGAACCATAACAGTTACTGTAATAGGCTTTAAAAGAGGGAATACTATCTTATGATATAATTGCCATTTATTACAGCCATCTATTATAGCAGCTTCTTCAACTTCTAAAGGGATGTTATTTATAAATCCATGATATAAAAATATGCTCATACTTGACCCAAATCCTAGATACATAAAAATAAGTCCATAATGTGTTCCAAGCATATTGAAATTAATGGAATCTATACTTATTACCCCCATCCATTTAACTAATGGTAGCATTACAGCTTGAAATGGGATTATCATAGCAGAAACAAATAAATAAAATATAAATTTGCTAGTTTTAGTTTTGCTTCTAGCTAAGGTCCAAGAAGCCATTGATGAAAATAAAACTATTAGTATTATACTTAAAGCAGTTATTATTAATGAATTAATAAATGCACTACTCATATTCATTCTTTTAATTGCAGAAGCATAATTGCTGAAATTCCATTCATTAGGGAATCCCATAGTATTTGCAAATATTTCTCTTCTTGTTTTAAAGGAATTTATAAGCATAAGATAGAAAGGAATCATATAAATAGCAAGAAGTAGCCAACCCAAAAATTCTAAGAATTTCAATTTATAACTATAATTATTTAATGTCTTTAATTTACTGTGTTTTTTTACTTTCATTACAATTCAACCTCCCTTTTTTTAGTGAAATAAACTTGAGTTAAAGAAATTGCTGTAACAAATATAAAAAATATTATTGCCTTAGCTTGACCAAGCCCCATATTATTAGAGACAAAGGCTTCTTTATATATATTTAAAGATAACATTTCTGTTGTTTTCAAAGGAGTTAAAGAAAAGTTTAAATCGAAAAGTTTAAAAGAATTAGCAAGAGTTAAAAATAAGCATATAGTAATTGATGGAGCAACCATTGGAAGAGTTATATGTTTAAAAGCCTGAACTCCATTAGCACCATCAATATGACTTGCCTCAATTAAATCAGTAGGAACATTTTCAAGGGCAGCTACATAAATGACCATTATATAACCAGCATATTGCCAAGCTGAAACTATAAGCATAGCTAGTATAGCTGTATTTTTTTCCTGTAATAAGGATGTTGATAATAGATTTATTTCTAATTTAGTACCTATAGAAGTGAATACTGAGTTGAATAAAAATTGCCATATAAACCCCAAAATAAGACCACCAATTAGATTTGGCATAAAAAATCCAGTTCTAAGAAAATTTTTTGTTTTTAAGTTTCTAGTAACAAAATAAGCTAATCCAAATCCCATTAAATTTATAGAGACAACACTTGCAATAGTGTAAACTATTGTAATTTTGAAGGAATAAATAAACTGAGAATCCTGAAATAGATTGCTATAGTTAGATAAACCTATAAAATCATAATTAGGATTCGCGCCATTCCAGTTAGTAAATGTATAAAATATTCCTATTAGAAATGGGATTATTACAACCATAATTAATGCAAACAAAGAGGGAGCAATAAAAAGCCAAAATCCTTTATTATATTTACATTTTTTCTTCATATCATCATCTCCTATAAAATTTATATATAATATAAGTATCCACAAGGGCATATATCCCTTGCGGATAAAGAAAATATAATGAATTACTTTTTAGTAAGGGCTTGTACTTCTTCAAGCATTTTACTTTGATCTATTTCACCTTTAGCATATTTAGAAAATATAGGTCCAATGTTTTCCATAGTAAATCCGTCAGGAAGGTTAGTAAATGCCCAAGGAAGTGTTTTCCCAGCATTATTATACTGAATTATTGATTTAGCAAGCTTATCATCAGTTTCAATCTTAAAGTTAGTAAATGCAGGAATCATTTTCATATCTTCTACTAAAGCTTTTTGACCAGTTTCACTAGTTACCATCCAATCAAGAAATGCTTTTGCTTCAGCATTAACAGATGAATCTTTATTAACTGTCCAGTACATTGGAACACCAACAGGAATACTTCCACTTATTTTAGTATCATTATTAATTGATAGTGGAATAAATCCCATATCAAAATCAGCACCTAATCCAGCTAAATCTCCAGCAGTCCAGTTACCTTGATGTAAGAAAGCAGTTTTTTCTAAAGCGAAGTTTCCAACTTGAGTACTATAATCTATAGTATCTAAAGAAGAGCCTCCACTATATTTACAAAGTAAATCAACAAGATTCATCCAATCTTTAAAACCTTGATTATTAACTAAATCAGTTTTTCCAGCAATATAGTCTTTTGTAAATTGAGCAGGGTTTTCTTGAGCAATTAATCCAATATTAAAAGTATGGTTTCCAGTTACCCAAGTTTCTTTAGTTGTATATGATATAACATTTTCTAAGCCTAAATCAGCTTTTTTAGAATGTAATTTTTCAACAGCTTCTTTTAATTTATCAAAAGTATTAATTGATATAGGATCTATAGATGCCTTGTCTAATATATCTTTATTATAGATTAAGCCGTATCCTTCAGTTGCCACTGGCATACCATATATTTTATTATCTACTGTTACAGTATCTAGAGTACCGTTAACGGCATTAGAAACCCATTTTTCAGATGATAAATCATCAACTTTATGAGACCAAACTTCTAAGTCACCAGCACCTTGAATCATAAAAATATCAGGTTCAGTACCTTTTTGAAATTCGGCTTTTAAAGCAGCTCCATAATCAGCACCGCCACCAACAGAAGTAACTTCAACTTTAACTCCAGTTTCCTCTTCATATTTTTCTGCAAGTTGTTGCAATGCATCATTTATTTCAACTTTTAATTGAAATACTTTTACCACCTTATTTTCAGTATTTTTATTAGTATTGTTAGAAGAACATCCAACAAAGACTCCAGCTAATAATGATGCAGTTAAAACAGTTGATAAAATTTTTTTCATTTTTAACCCCTCCATAAATATATTTTAATAAAATAAGAGCAAACGATTGCACTTTATACACATATATTACATTTAAAGGAAAAACTATTCAATAGAAATACTAATAAAACAACAATTTTGGATTTTTGCACTAAAGTTATATAGTCTAATTGGAAAATAAAAGAAAAAATAGAGGATTAAATATTCCTCTATTTTTTATTCACCTAGATAAGCACTCTTAATTGTAGAATCATTAAGAAGAGTTTTAGAATCGCCACTTAATACGATTCTACCAGTTTCTAAAACATAAGCTCTATGAGCTATAGATAAGGCAATATTTGCATTTTGTTCTACTAATAAAACAGTGGTTCCTGCTTTGTTTATTTCTACTATTGTATTAAAGATTTCTTTAACAACTATAGGTGCAAGTCCCATTGAAGGCTCATCTAAAATAAGCATTTCTGGTTTATTCATTAGAGCTCTACCTATTGCAAGCATTTGTTGCTCACCGCCTGATAAAGTTCCAGCTTGTTGATTTTTTCTTTCTTTTAATCTAGGAAATTTGCTAAAAACCATATTTAAATCACTTTGAATAACTTTTTTATCTTTTTTTAAATAAGCTCCTAGAAGTAAATTTTCATTAACTGAAAGATTTGCAAAGATTTTTCTTCCTTCAGGAACATGAGAAAGACCAAGTGATACTATTTTATGAGCTGTAATTTTATTTAAAGTAACATCTTTAAATTTTATAGTACCATTTTTATAACTTTGAAGCCCAGATATTGCTCTTAATGTAGAAGTTTTACCAGCTCCATTAGCCCCTATTAAAGTTACAATTTCCCCCTTATTTACTTCTAAAGATATACCTTTTAATGCATGAATTCCATTATAATACAAGTCAATATTATCTATTTTAAGCATAGTTTAAGCTCCTTCCCCAAGATATGCTTCAATAACTTTAGGGTTATTCTTTATTTCATCAGGAGTTCCTTCAGCTATTTTCTTACCATAATCTAATACAATTATTTTTTCACAAATTCCCATTACTAATTTCATATCATGCTCTATAAGTAAAACAGAAATTTGAAATTCATCTTTAATCCAATTAATCATTTCCATAAGTTCTTTAGTCTCTTGAGGATTCATACCAGCAGCTGGCTCATCTAGTAAAAGGAGAGAAGGTCCTGTAGCTAATGCTCGTGCAATTTCAAGTTTTCTTTGTTCACCATAAGATAAATTTTTAGCTAGATCATTCTTTTTTGAAATTAATGAAAATGCTTCTAATAACTTTAAACTCTTTTCCTCAATTTCCTCTTCTTCCCTTTTAAATTTAGGGGTCCGTAAGATGGAATCTAAAATACTATATTTAACTTTATAGTTAAAGCTAATTTTTATATTATCAATAACAGTTAAATCAGAAAATAGTCTTATATTCTGAAATGTTCTAGCAATTCTATTTTTTGTTATATCATAAGGTTTTAAACCATTAAGGTTTTGACCAAGATATGATATTTTGCCTTCGGTAGGGCAGTACACTCCAGTTAACATATTAAATACTGTTGTTTTTCCAGCACCATTTGGACCAATAAGACCCACTAATTCTTTTTCTTTAATATCTAGATATAGATTTGAAACTGCTTTTAATCCACCAAACTGAATTGAAAGGTTTTGAACAGCTAACATTTTTCTTCCTCCTTTCTTTTATTTAAACCTTGTTTATTAAAATTTTTAAATACATTAATAGATAATTCTTTATTTCCTAAAAGTCCTTGTGGCCTAAATAGCATTAAAATAATTAGAGCTAGAGGATAGATAATCATTCTAAGTTCTTTTAAGCTCCTTAAGCCTTCAGGTAAGAATGTTAAAAACATAGTAGCTATAACTGAACCTGATAATGATCCCATACCACCAAAAACTACAAAAGTTAGTATGTCTATAGATTTTATAAAATCAAATGATGCAGGTTGAATAAAACCAAGATGGTGTGAAAATAGACCACCAGCTAATCCAGCAAAAAAAGCTGCTATACAAAAAGAATACATTTTATATTTAAAAGTGTTAACACCCATTGCTTCTGATGCAATTTCATTTTCACGAACTGAAATCATAGCACGACCATGAGAAGAATGAAGTAAATTATATATAACAACTATTGTTATAACAGCAAAAATATAAGCTGTAGTAAACTTTGTTTTTATAGGTATACCAGAAAGTCCGCTAGCACCCCCAAGATAATTTATATTCATTATTATAACTCTAATTATTTCTCCAAAAGCTAGGGTTGTAATAGCAAAATAATCTCCTGTTAACTTTAAGGTTGGGATTCCTATTAGAAAAGCAAAAAGTGATGCTACTAAACTACCAATTAAGATAGAAATAAAAAATGGCAAACTAAGTTTTACAGATAATATAGCCGAAGTATATGCGCCTATTGCCATAAAACCAGCATGGCCTAAACATAATTGTCCTGTGAAGCCAACGATTAAATTCAATGATATTGCTAGAATTAAATTTATTAAAATTAAATTTAGTATTCCTCCATAATAAGAATTAATTATTCCAGTCTTAAGTAATACAAACAATACTATATAAGTAAGAATAATACCAAGTAATGCTTTAAATGAGCCTTTTGATAATAAGTTTTTCACAATATCACCTACACTTTCTCATTAGTCTTTTGGCCAAGTAGTCCAGAAGGCTTTATTAGTAATATTATAATTAAGATAGAAAATGCTATTGCATCAGAAAAATTTGTAGAAATATACGCTTTGGTTAAAGTTTCTAACAATCCCATAAGTAGTCCACCAAGAAGAGCACCAGGAATACTTCCAATTCCTCCAAGTACTGCGGCAACAAAGGATTTAAGTCCAGGCATAGTACCCATATATGGGTTAATACTTGGATATGCTATAGCAACTAAAACTCCAGCAATACCTGCTAATGCAGATCCTATAGCAAAAGTAAGAGAAATTGTAGTATTAACATTGATTCCCATAAGAGATGCAGCTTCTACATCATAAGAAGCTGCTCTCATAGCCATTCCAACCTTAGTCTTATAAACAATAAATTGAAGGATTAAAACAAGCAATGCAGAAATTACAAGCATAAGTATTGTTTTCGAATTTATTTGAAGAGAACCAATATTTAAAAATTTATTAGGAATTAAGTCTGGAAATGGTTTAGGATTAGGGCCAACAATATATCTCATACCATTTTGAAGAAGTAATGAAACTCCTATAGCTGTAATTAATAGTGTTATTCTTGGAGAATTTCTAAGTGGCTTATAGGCTACCTTTTCTATAATAATGCCGATAAAGGCAGAAACAAACATAGCAACCAATAAAGTTGGAATTAATGGTAGTTTTAATGAAGTAGAAGCATAATATCCAGAAAATGCTCCAATCATATAAATTTCACCATGTGCAAAATTAATAAGTTTTATAATCCCATAAACCATTGTATAACCAAGTGCTAGGAGAGCATAAACACTACCTAAAGCTAAACCATTTATAAGTTGTTGTAAAAATTCCATTGCTTATCCTCCTTGTCTATCAAATTAAGGGTTAACTTTATCTACTAAAGTTTTATTTTCACCATCAACCTTTATTATACTTGCACTTTTAACTGCTGATCTTTCTTCATTGAATTTAATATGTCCAGTAACACTATCAAGCTCAATTGAAGCTAAAGCTTCTTTTATCTTATCAGCACTAAAGTCTCCGGATTTCTCTATTGCTTTTACTAGAACCTTAGCAGTATCATAACCTAAAGCAGCAAAAGCATCAGGATCCTTATTGAATTTAGCTTTATACGCATCAACAAATTTCTTTACATTTTCATCTGTATCACCAGAATAATAGTGATTTATATATAAAGCACCGTTAATAGCTTCCCCACCTATAGAATAAAGTTCTTCAGATTCCCATCCATCTCCACCTAAGAATTGAGAAGTTATTCCTGTTGCTCTAGCTTGTTTAGCAATAAGACCAACTACATTATAATAATCAGGAAGAACTAATACATCAGGATTAGATGATTTTATCTTTGTAAGTTGTGCATTAAAATCAGTATCGCCATCATTGTAACTTAAATATTCAGTTACTTGTCCACCTTTAGATTCAAAATCTTTTTTAAATGTATCAGCTATACCTTTTGAATAATCTGAACCAGCGTTGTATAAAACAGCTGCTGTTTTTTTGCTTAAGCTTTCTTTAGCATATTTAGCTAATATCTCACCTTGGAATGAATCTACAAAGCATCCTCTAAATACATATTCCCCACCTTTATTTGTTATATTAGGTTCAGTTGCAGTTGGAGTTATAAGTGGAATTTTTTTTGAAGTTGCGTTAGGAGCAACTGCTGTTGTAGCTCCGGAAGTTACAGGACCGAGTATAGCAACTACTTTATCATTATCTACAAGTTTATTAAAAGCTTGTATCGAAGGAGTAGGATCTGCTTGATCATCTTCAAATATAAATTGTATTTCTTTTCCGTTTATACCTCCAGACTTATTGATTTCTTCTTGTAATAATTCAGCCCCATTTTTTACAGATTGTCCATAAGTAGATGCTTTTCCAGTTAATGGTCCAATTGCACCTATTTTAATTATTTTTTCATCTTCTGCCTTACTAGAGCAGCCACTTAAAAGTGATAAACCTAATGTTAATGAAATAACGCCGCAAAAAAGTTTTTTATTCATAAATATCCCCCTTTTCTTATAAAAGCTTAATAATAAAATATTAATAAAATACCTATATAGTTATTAAAGTAATATTTTAAATTCAAATAATTTAAAGATATATTAACATATAGGATAAAAAAATACAATATAAATATTGTTATATTTTGCTGAGTGAATCAAATATTAAAATAAATGTACGGAAAATATTACAAATATCTTTATTAAGGGTAGCTAAAAGTTGATTTTTATTAAGGAATTATTAAATTTAATATTTTTATTTATATCTTTATATGATATATTGTACAGAGAAATTATAATTATTAATTAAGATATTATACAAAGAGGTGAAATAATGAAGAAAAATGAATATGGTTTATTTACCGCCATAGGAATGATAGTAGGAATTGTAATAGGATCAGGAATATTTTTTAAAAGTGATAATATATTAGTAGCTACTAATGGAAGTATAAGTTTAGGAGTTCTTGTATTTAGTATTGCTGCAATGGGAATTATTTTTGGAAGCTTAACTATTTCAGAATTAGCATCAAGAGATTCAAAAGCAGGTGGAATAATAACTTATGCTGAATATTCATATAATGAATCAGTTGCTTGTGCTTTTGGATGGTTTCATACATTCTTATATTATCCTACGCTTGTTGCTGTAGTTTCATGGGTATCAGGTATATATATATGTATGTTATTTGGCATAGATGGGGGATTAACGATTCAAACAATAATTGGATTTATAATAATGATTTTATTTTACTTTATGAATGTATTATCTGCTAAATTAGGTGGATACTTTCAAAATGCATCAACAGTAATTAAAATCATTCCTTTATTAGTAATAGCAATAGCAGGACTTCTTTTGGGAAATCCTACTGAAATAATAATAAGTGACATTGTACATATGGAACCTACTACATGGATAGCAGCAATAGCACCTATAGCATTTTCTTTTGATGGTTGGATAATATCAACCTCTATAGGACATGAAATAAAAAATTCTAAAAGAAATTTACCAAGAGCTTTGGTAGTTGCGCCATTGTTTATATTAGCCATATATGTATTATATTTTATTGGAATAAGTATGTATGTTGGACCAGAAACAATAATGAGTATGGGAGATGAACATGTTAATTTAGCTGCTACTAGGTTATTCGGACCTTGGGGGGCTAAAATAATATTAACATTTGTTGTGATATCTATACTAGGAACTGTAAATGGATTGATAATGGGGCATATCAGAATGCCATATTCTTTAGCAATAAGGGGAATGTTTCCAAATTCTAAGAAAATAAAAGTTGTCAATGAGAGAGTAGGAATGCCTATTAAATCTTCAGTTGTATCTTTTTGTATATCATTTGTTTGTTTAGTTATACATTATATAACTCAAAAATATAATTATTTACCTAATAGTGATATATCAGAAATATCAATAACTGTTAATTATTTATTGTATATAATGTTATACTTCAAAGTATTTAAAATGGGCTTAAATAACGAAATTAAGGGCTTATGGAAGGGAAAACTTAATCCTATTTTTGCAAGCTTAGGATCTTTAATTATTCTATTTGGAAGTATTAAAAATCCATTATTTTTTGTATATATTATAATATGTGGAATAATATTAGTATCATCAGTATGCTTCTGGAAATATAAAAAACAAGAAATATAATTGTAGTAAAAAAGATAGAAATTTTTTCTATCTTTTTTTATTTTGTAGAAAATAAAAAAAGAATAAGGAAATTTGGAGTATCAAATTAGTTTCCAAAAAAATACAAATAATATATAATTATTAACATAATCGTAAATATGTAATTTTTTATATGAATATATATTAATTGGGGGAGATTATATTGAAAGGTTTAATTTTATACTTCAGTGGTACTGGAAATACAAAATTTATTGCCAATAAGATAGGTGAAGAATTTATAAAAAATGAATGTGAGGTAGAAATACATTCAATAGAAGAAGATTTTGATATAGAAAAGATATCATTTGATTATCTAATTCTTGGATTCCCTAAGTATTTTGAATATACTCCTCAAATATTTATGGAATTTATAGAAGATAGATTACATCATTCTAAAAATGAAATAAAAACAATGATATTTTCAACTGGTAAAGATAAACTGAAAACTTATTTTGATGAATTAGAAAAAATATTAATAGAAAAAAACTTTAAAGTTATATTAACTACAAATTTTAAAATGCCAAATAGTAATATTTTAAGTAGAGAATATTTAGTTACTAAAAATATGGATTCAGGAGAAGTATACAATAAATCTTTCCAAGAGATAAGAAATGAAATAGCCAATTTTTTGATTGATAATTATAATAAAAAAGAAATCAATAATTTTAAATCAATAATTATGAAAAAACTATACAAATTTAGAACAAAAGATCTATATAAAAATTCATATAAATTTTCAGTAAGTTCGCAGTGCGATAAGTGCAATTTATGTGTTAAAATTTGTCCGACTAAAAATATAGAAAACATAGGAGAATATATAAAATTTAGGGATAATTGCATATTATGCTGTAGATGTATTAGTTGTTGTCCTAAAAATGCTATATTATATAAAAATAAGCAATATTCTCAATATAAAGAGAATATTGATTTAATAGTAGGTTAGCTAATTAATTAAGAAGGGCTTAAGCCCTTCTTTTTATATTCAAAATAAGCATTATTATGGTATTATATATATAGTTATGATAAGAACTTAAAGTTTAATTAAAAGATATAAGTAATTAATATTATTTAAATAAATTTAGTATATTAAGGAGTATATAAAATACTAAATATTAGAAAGAGGTAAAAAATGAAGAAATGGCTTAAGTTTATATCTAAAGTTTTTCAAGGAATAATTGTAGCTTTATTCACTATTAGTATAAGTATTATTTCAGCCTTAAATTTAAGAATTATATATAAGTATTCAATTGAAAAGTATAACTTGGATAAAATAGGACAACTTTCAAAGGACAAATTAATGGATGATTATAATATCCTATTAAATTACCTACAAAATCCATTCGTGAAAAAATTGAAATTTGATAATTTCATAATGAGTAGCAACGGAGAATTTCATTTTTATGAAGTTAAGAAGATATTTTTAAGCATATATTTTATGATTTTAATTTGCTTAGCTATATTTGCTGTTATAAATTTAATAAAAAAATGTAATAACAAAAAAATAAATTTAATTAAATCAATTAATTACGGAGCAAATACTCTTATAAGTATAATTGCAGTTTTATTAACTTCAATTTTTATAGATTTTTCAAAAGCTTTTATAATATTTCACAAGATATTTTTTAATAATGAATATTGGATTTTCGATTCAAACACAGATCCTATTATAAATGTATTACCAGAAGAAGTTTTTAAGTTGTATGCATTAGTAGTAATAATATTTACCATTATTGCAATAATCTTTTATAAGGCAATTTATATAAGTAATAATAGATATTCTAAAGTTAATTAAATTATCATTGAAATTTATAGTATTTAAGCAAAATCATTGTTTTAGTGTTTTAAGAATACATGTTTGTGTTGATAATTTGAATAAGTAAATAGAAAGATAATTTTAGGGAGTGTTTAATTTGCAAGATATAAGTTTAGAAGTTTTAGAAAAATATTATGGATATAAAAGCTTTCGAAAAGGGCAAGAAGATATAATTAAAAATATTTTAAATAAAGAAGATATTTTAGCAATAATGCCAACTGGTGGAGGTAAATCTTTATGTTATCAAATACCAGCATTAATTTTGGATGGCTTAACTATAGTAATTTCACCATTAATATCTTTAATGAAGGATCAAGTTGATAATATAAGATCTATGGGGATTGAAGCTGCATATATAAATAGCTCATTAAGTACTAGTGAATTTAATGAAGTTATAAATAATCTAAAGAATAACAAATATAAAATAGTTTATGTGGCCCCAGAAAGACTTGAATCCTATGACTTCATAATGGAAATGGCAAGGTGTAGTATAAGTCAAATTGCTATTGATGAAGCACATTGTGTATCGCAGTGGGGGCATGACTTCAGGGTAAGTTATAGAAAAATAAAATCATTTATAGATACTTTAAAAGCACGACCTATAATTACAGCTTTTACAGCAACAGCAACAGAGGAAGTAAAGGATGATATTATAAGGCTTCTTGGACTCAAAAATCCTAAAGTATATATAACAGGTTTTGATAGAGAAAATTTATTTATTAATATTGTAAAAGGAAGTAATAAAAAGGAGTATGTACTTAAATATCTAGAAACTAATAAAGATGCTTCAGGAATAATTTATGCTGCTACTAGAAAAGAAGTAGATAAATTATATGAGATTTTATGTGAAAAGAATTATAAGGTATCTAAATATCATGCAGGGCTTAGGGATGATATAAGAAAAGAAAATCAAGAAGATTTTATAAAGGATAAAGTTAACATAATGATAGCGACAAATGCTTTTGGAATGGGAATTGATAAGCCTAATATAAGATATGTAATTCACTTTAATATGCCTCAGAATATTGAAAGTTATTATCAAGAAATTGGTAGAGCAGGAAGAGATGGAGAGAAAAGTGAGTGTATATTATTATTTTCACCAGGAGATATTCAAACTCAAAAGTTTTTAATAGAATCTAGTTCTGAAAATCTAACTAGAAAACAAAGTCAGTATGTAAAATTAAAGCAAATGACTGATTTAATTTATAACAATGATTGTTATAGAAAATACATATTACATTACTTTGGTGAATCTAATTTAGAAAACTGCAATAATTGCAGTAACTGCTTAAATGAAGGTGAAGTAGTAGATAAAACTGTTGATGCTCAAAAAGTATTATCATGTATCTACAGGATGAAAAAAAACTTTGGTATTTCAATGATAGTTGATGTATTAAGAGGATCTAAAAATATTAGAGTAGTAAGCTTTGGATTTGATAAATTATCCACTTATGGAATTATGAAAGATTATAAGGTGGAAGAGCTAAAGAGTTTTATAAATACGTTAATAGCTCATGGATATCTAGATTATATTGAAGGAGCTTATCCTGTAGTAAGCCTAAATAAGAAATCAATAGAAATAATAAAGGGTGAGCATAAAGTACTATTTAAAGAAAATAATATTAATACTATTGAAAATGTAGATAATAAATTATTAGAATTACTAAAAGGTTTGAGAAGAGAAATAGCACTAGAAGAAGGAGTACCTCCTTACATAATTTTTGGGGATGTTACATTAAAAGAAATGAGTAGTAAAATGCCATTAATTAAAGAAAATATGAGATTAATTAGTGGAGTAGGAGAAATTAAGTTTAATAAATATGGTGAAAGATTTATTAATTTAATTAAAAGTTATATTGAAGAAAATAATATTGTTGTAAATAATATTATTGAGGATAATGAAGAGAATTCCTATATTGATATAAAAGTAGATAAAGAATTACTAAAATTACTAAAGAATAAAAGAGAAGAAATTTCAAGAAAAGAAGGTATTTATCCACCAAAAGTAATATCATTAAGAAGCTTGAAAGAAATAAGTGGAAGATATCCTAAAGACTTAGCTGAATTAATGGATATAACTTTAGTTGGAAAAAAGAAAGTGGAAACTATAGGAAAAGATATAATTATTATAGTTAATGATTATATTAATAACAAAGGTATTAAAGTTAATTTTATAAAGAAGGAAAAAAGAAAAATTGCTTTAGATGGAGATGTTAGGACAGATGAAGAAATAACTATTGATGAATTAAAAAAAGGAAAGGTTCCAGAAGAATTATCGGAGAAATTAGAAATATCTATATCAACAATTTTAGGATATTTGACAACAGCTCTTGAAAATAATGATAATATAGAGATTAAGTTTGATATATCAAAATATTATTTAAAAGAGGATAGAGAAGAAATTCTTAGAGAAGTAAGGTCTAAAGACTACAAAAAAATTGGAGAAATTAAAAAGACTCTTAGAAGTGATATAAAATATGAAGCTATAAGAGCGGTAATATTAGAAGAAATTTTTTTGGAAAATAAAAATTTGATAAAGGCTAATTAAAGTTAAAGATTGTTTTAAATTGCGAAGCAAAATATAACAAAGTATAGAAAATAGTGAATAAGGAGAATGAAATGAGTAATTACGGTAATTTACAAAAGGTTATAGATGGCAAGAGAAAGTTTGGGATAACACCTCATATACCTGGAGGTTTCATAACTCCAGAGAATCTTGAAAAAATAGCTATAGTAGCAAAAAAATATAATGGAGTTATAAAAATTACTTCAGGACAAAGAATATTAATTACTAATTTGGAGGAAAGTGATTTACCATTAATTTGGGAAGAACTTGGAATGGTACCAGCTGTCAAAACACAAAATTCTGTTAAGAATGTAGAGATGTGTCCAGCAGGTTTTTGCAAGAGAGCAAAACACAATACTATTGGAATTGGAATGAGACTTTCAAAAAGGTATCACTGGGCAGAAATGCCATGTAGAACTAAGATAGGTGTTGCTGGATGTAGAAATGCATGTGGGAGTGTTTATAGTAAGGATGTAGGGATAATAGCTGATAAAACTGGGTTTATGGTAACAGTAGGAGGATCAGGGGGCTATAATCCAAGAATGTCAGATATTATTGCAATTGATTTGACTGAAAAGGCTGCAGAAAATCTAGTTGATATAATTTTTGAATACTACAAAGAAAATGCAGAAGCTGGTGAAAAATTAGGATTTTTTATAGATAGAATAGGTATAGAAAAATTTAAATCTGATGTATTTAAAATAATTGATTAGATAATAATATCTTTTAGGGAAAGAGTATTATAAAAATAATAAACGTGTAAAATATTTATATCAAAAGAAAAAAGTTTATTAAGTGCTAAATGTAAAGTATTCAAGGAGGGTGTTAATTGAAAGAAGATAAGAAACCCATAATTGTAGTAAGCAGATGTTTAGGATTTTGTAATTGTAGATATAATGGAGATATGATATCAGATAAGTTTGTTGAAAAATTAAAAAAATATGTCAATTATATAACTGTTTGTCCAGAAGTAGATATTGGGTTAGACACACCTAGAAAGCCTATAAGATTAATATTGGAAAAAGAGAAAATAGAACTTTATGAGCCGCATAGTGGAAATATATATACAAAGGAAATAGATCAATATTCAAATAAGTTTTTTGAATCATTAGAAGAGGTACATGGATTTATATTAAAAGGAAGATCACCATCTTGTGGAACCAAAAATGTAAAGTTATATTTGGGTAAGGAAAAAACAATAGGATCAAAAAAGAGTATAGGATTATTTGCCTCTTATGCTATTAAAAACTACCCATATCTTCCTATTGAAGAAGAAGGACGTCTTACTAATCACGCTATAAGAGAGCATTTTTTAATTAAGGTATATACATTTTTTAAATTTAAGGAAGTAGAAAAATCTAATTCTATTAGAGAGTTAATCAAGTTTCATTCAAATAATAAATATCTGCTTATGGTATATAATAGAAGTCAGTTAAAGAATTTAGGAAAAATAGTTGCTAATGATGGAAATAAATATTTTAACCAGGTTATAAAAGAATATGAGCACCATTTAGCTTTGGCATTTTCTAAAATGCCTAGAAAAGGTAATTATATAAATACATTCATGCATATATTTGGATATTTTTCAGATTATCTTTCAAAGGGTGAAAAGGAATTTGTATTAGATATATTTAATAAATATAAGGAAGATAAGATTCACATGGATGTACCTTTAAATATTTTAAAAACTTATGCTATAAAATATAATGAAGAATATCTTTTGAATCAAACTATATGGTCTGCATACCCAGAGGAATTGCTTGATATAAGTGATTCTGGAAAAGAGAGAATATAAATAATAAATAAAAATGAGGCCATCATATATGACCTCATTTTTATTTGTGTTAAACATAAAGTTTTTAATTATAAAATAGAACTGATTAATATATTAATTGTAAATCTTAATTAATATAATTTATTTATTTAAATGTAAATTTAAATTACCTTCTTTACGTCTCTTATGAAATTCTGCAGTTGCTGTAAATAAAACGTCAGATGATGAATTAAGTGCTGTTTCACAAGAATCCTGTATTACACCTATAATAAATCCAACCCCAACTACTTGCATAGCAACATCAGTAGGGATTCCAAATAAGCTACAAGCTAAAGGTATTAAAAGCAAGGATCCGCCAGAAACACCTGATGTTCCACAAGCACTTACAGTTGCTAATATACTAAGTATAAGTGCAGTAGGAATATCAACAGGAATGTTTAAAGTATGTGCAGCTGCTAAAGTTAAAACAGAAATCGTAACAGAAGCACCAGCCATATTTACAGTAGCACCTAAAGGAATAGATACAGAATAAGTATCTTTATCTAATTCTAATCTTTTACATAAATCCATATTTACAGGAATGTTCGCAGCTGAACTACGAGTAAAAAATGCTGTAATACCACTTTCTTTTAAACATTTAAGAACAAGAGGATATGGATTTTGACGAATATTTATAAATACTATAATTGGGTTGGCAATAAGTGCTACAAATAGCATACATCCAACTAAAACTATAAGTAGTTTTCCATAGCTTATAAATGCTTGAATTCCATTAGTTGCAATTGCATCAAATACAAGACCCATAATTCCAATTGGTGCAAAATTAATTATCCATCCAACCATTTTAGACAAAGCATCTGAAATATTAACCAGCATTATTTTAGTTGAATCATTTGCGCCTTTTAATGCAAATCCAAGAATTACAGCCCATGATAATATACCTATATAATTTGCAGTAACTAATGCATTTACTGGATTATCTACAATATTCATTAAAAGTGATTTTAGAACTTCCGTAATTCCACCAGGAGGTGAAAGGTTTTCTACTCCTGCTACCAGATTTAATTTTACTGGAAAAATAAAGCTTGCTAAAACTCCAATAAATCCACCTGTAAAAGTTCCAAGTAAGTAAAGAATAATTATAGACTTCATATTAGTTTTTTGTCCGCTTTTATGCTGACATATTGCAGATGTAACAAGAAAAAATACAAGAATAGGAGCAATTGCTTTTAGAGCGCCTACAAATAAAGAACCTAAAATTACAATTGACTTTGCTTTTTCTGGAATAGTTAATGCTAAAATAATTCCAATAGATAAACCTAATATTATTCTTTTAACTAAACTTATTTTATTCCATTTTTTCATTAAGTTTTTCATAATATCTCCTCCTAATTAATGGTTTAAATATACTTTTTATAGTTTATCATAAATTTCTCGACAAATAAATTATATTTAATCTTATATAGTCAATTTTTAGAAATATATAATGAAAAAACAAATAAAAGAATAGGTTATAATATTATATATAGAGTAAGAGAAATAATAAAAATAGCTAGAAGATTAAGAGACCTAATCTTCTAGCCTTAAATACTAATATAGAAGCAAGTGATGTGTAATTTGAATTTATAATTGATTTATTTTGTGAAATAAGATGATAAAAAGTACTTTATGATTTTTTTAAAGTGCCAATTTTAATATTTCTAATGCTTCTTTTGCTCTTATTTCTACAAAATTGCCAGCATGATCTGTGTGAGCAACTAGCTTGTTAGCCATTTCTTCTAAATTAGAATCGTCAATATTCACATGGCTTAAACGAGTTGGTAGTTCTATAGTTGTAAAGAAATCTTCTAAAGCTTTGATTCCTTTTAAAGCTGTTTCTTCAAGGTCATTTAGATTTATATCTATATCAAATACTCTGTTTGAAAATTGAGCAAATCTATTAATATCATGTTTATAAACAAATTTCATCCAAGCAGGGAACACAATAGCCAATCCAGCACCATGAGCGATATCGTACACACCGCTAAGTTCATGCTCAATATCGTGACTAGCCCAATCTCCAAGTCTACCCATATCTAAAGATCCATTATGAGCGACCATACCTGATAACATAATTTCTGCTCTAGAATTATAATCATTAGGGTTTGTGTTAAGTCTCAATGCATTATCTATTATTGCTTTCATTGTTCCTTCACACAATCTATCTGTTAAATCTACATTAGGCTCATTTGTAAAATATCTTTCAAGTATATGAGCAAACATATCAGCAATTCCACAAGAAGTTTGATATTTAGGTAAAGTATAAGTAAGTTCAGGATTCATTATTGAAAATACAGGTCTTAAAGTTGGATGTCCTGTACTTCTTTTATACAATCCATCTTCGTTAGTTATAACACAGCCAGAACTTGTTTCACTACCAGCAGCAGGAATTGTTAAAATAGTTGCAAGTTGTATACATTTATGATTAATAGGCTTATCTATAAATAAATCCCAAACATCTCCATTATAATTAACTCCAGCAGCAATGGCTTTAGAAGAATCTATAACACTTCCACCACCTACAGCTAAAATAAAGTCAATATTATTATCTCTACAAATTTTAATCCCCTCACGAACTAGGGAAACTCTAGGATTTGGTTTAACTCCTGAAAGTTCAACAAATTCTATATCTGAATCTTTTAAAGATTTAATAACCTTATCATATAATCCAGTTTTCTTTATACTTCCTCCACCATAATGAAGTAAAATTTTATTTGTATATTTCTTTATTAAATTTCCAACTTGAGATTCAGAATCTTTTCCAAAGATAATTTCAGTTCCATTTTTAAAATTAAAGTTTCTCATAAAGGACCTCCTTATATTTTATAATATAAATATATAATACTTCAATAATAGAAGTATTTCAATAAAGAGAAAATAGAGTTATTATTTCATAATCTTTTTTAATAAGTTTATTTTATTATTATATGGTGCAAATCTAAGAGGAAACTCTATAAAAGTACCTCGTTTAATAACAGATTTCTTATGAGTAAAAATATCAAAACTAGCTTTACCATGATATGAGCCCATGCCACTTGAACCAACACCGCCAAAAGGTAAATATGAAGAAGCAACATGTATTATCGTATCATTTATTGTAACTCCACCAGAAGTTGTCAAACTTAGAATTTTCTCTATAGAAGAAGAATTTTCAGAGAAGTAATATAAAGCAAGAGGTTTATCTTTTTTTGTTACATAAGAAATAACTTCATCTAAATCTGAATATTCTAAGATTGGAAGAATAGGCCCAAAAATTTCTTCTTCCATAATCAAACTATTTTGATGAATATTTACTAAAATTGTTGGATCTAAATATAAATCATTTTCATCTGAATTTCCACCAAAGTAGATATCACCATCTTTTAAATAATTTTTTAATCTTGAAAAAGACTGAAGGTTAACTATTCTAGGAAAATCAGGACTTGATTTTAAATTATTTCCAAACTGAATAAATAGCTCTTTTTTTAATTCTTCCAATAATTTTTCTTTGATATCTTTTTGAACAAATATATAATCTGGAGCAACACAAGTTTGACCAGCATTTAAAAACTTTCCCCAAACAATTCTTTTAGCAGCTAGATTTAGCTTAGCAGAATTATCTATTATACAAGGGCTTTTCCCCCCAAGCTCTAAAGTTAGAGGAATAAGGTTTTTTGAGGCTTTCTCCATAACTATTTTTCCGACTTTTACACTTCCTGTAAAGAAGATATAATCAAAATTTAAATCTAATAAATAAGAAACAACCTCTTTGCCTCCTAAAGGATTAACAACTTTTATAAAATTTTCATTAAAATTTTCATTAATTATCTTTTCAAGCAATAATGCTATATTTTTAGTATTTTCAGAAGGTTTTATGATTGCACAATTACCAGCAGATATAGCACCAATTAAAGGCGAAATAACTAATTGGAAAGGATAATTAAAGGGGCCAATTATTAGTACAACACCATAAGGATCTTTATATATATAGCTTTTAGAAGGAAAATTAATTATAGAATTTTTAACTTTTTCTGTTTTTGACCATTTTCTTAAATTTTTAATATGAAGATTTAATTCACTATAAATTATACCTATTTCTGTAGCAAAGCCTTCAAAGTCAGATTTTTTTAAATCTTTATATAAAGCATCTAAAATTTTATCTTCATTTTCTTTTATAATTTTTTTCAATTTCTTTAAATTATTTATTCGAAAATTTATATCCTTTGTTTTAGCCGAATAAAAAAGCTCTTTTTGGCTATTGAATGTATCTAAAATATCTTTCATAATATTCCTCCAATATAATTGAATTACTAGTATATAATTTTTTATATTTTTTTATATGGTTAATTTTATTATAACACTATAAAAGAAAAGTAAGAGATTTTAAAATAAAATTGAATAAGTATATATAAATATTAAAATAAATGATAAAATATAAATATACCCTATAGAGGTATAGTATCATGGAGGATTAAGATATGGAAGAAGAAAATGAAAAGTTAAGAAAAGATATAATAAATAGACTAAAAAGAATTGAAGGGCAAGTAAAAGGAATACAAGGAATGATGGAAAAAAACGTTTGTTGTCCTGATATTTTAGTTCAAATATCAGCTATTAGATCAGCTATAAATAGAGTTGGTGGATTAACAATAGAATATTATGCAAATAATTGCTTAGGAGTTGAAGATGGGTCATCTGAGCAAGAGACTTTGAAACAGCTTATAAAAACAATAAATACCTTTGTAAAATAAGAAATTAAAAAACAAAAATATTACTTTACAAAATATCTATAAAGTGATAATATTTTCTCATAAATAATTGAACTAGAGGCTATGAAGAGAAGAAGTAGATTTAACATATCTTTTCAGAGAGTTCTACACTTGCTGTAAGTAGAATAAGAAAGTTAATTTGAATAACATCTCTGAGCCGTACTCCGAAAGATAACAACTAGTAGGCAGTAGCCGGGTTGCGCCCGTTATAGTGCTAGAGTATCTAGGTATTTTATTTACTTATGTACTTGAAGAGTCTATTATTGTGAGATAATAGTGAATTAAGGTGGCAACGTGAAGTATAGCTCTCATCCTTTTATATATTTATATAGGGATGGGAGCTTTTTTAATGCAATAAAATTGTTAAAACAGTGGAGATTTAATTATTTAATATTATTAAAAAGGGGAGTTTAAAAATGAAAGTAGAAGGAATAATTATACCAGAAGGTTACAAAAGTAACACAACATTAATAGAAACAGAGGTTCACATAAAAAAAATAAAAGATTTTTTTGAAAAAGAATTAGCAGAAAGCTTAAATTTAACAAGAGTTTCAGCACCACTGTTTGTAGAAGGCGAAAGTGGAGTAAATGATAGTTTAAATGGTATAGAAAGACCTGTTAAATTTGATATTTTAGCAACGGGAAAAGATGTAGAAATAGTTCATTCACTAGCTAAGTGGAAAAGATTGGCCCTTCACAGATATGGATTTAAGGTATCAGAAGGACTATATACTGATATGAATGCTATAAGAAGAGACGAAGAGTTAGATAATCTTCATTCTGTTTATGTGGATCAGTGGGATTGGGAAAAAGTCATAGATAAAAGTGATAGGACTGAAGAAAAATTAAAAGAAATAGTAAGAAATATTTATAAAGTATTCAAGGAAACTGAGAAATATGTTCACAAAAATTTAATATCAGGAGAGGAAAAATTACCGGAAGATATATTTTTCATAACCTCTCAAGAATTAGAAGATATGTATCCCAAATATACGTCTAAAGAAAGAGAAGATGCAATATGTAAGGAGCATAAAGCAGTATTTATAATGAAAATTGGGGGAATACTTAAATCAGGAGAAAAACACGATGGAAGAAGCCCAGATTATGATGATTGGAGTTTAAATGGAGATATATTATTCTGGTATCCTCTTTTAGATAGAGCAATAGAATTATCATCTATGGGCATAAGAGTAGATGAAAAAGCACTTGATTATCAGCTTAAAGTTTCAGGAAATGATTATAGAAGAAAATTAGACTTTCACAGAATGTTATTAAATGGAGAATTACCATATACAGTAGGTGGAGGTATAGGACAGTCTAGAATTTGTATGTATTTCTTAAATAAAGCTCATATAGGAGAAGTCCAATCAACAGTTTGGGATGAAAAGAATTTAAAAGTATGTAGAGAATATGACATAAAGTTATTATAATAAAGAATATTTAATATTAAACGCAAATAATTATCTTCTAATAATATTGACAAATAAAAATTTGAATATATAATTAAATTATATATTATAAAGACACATTAAATTTTATAGAACATAAAATTTAGATGTAAAATATTAGGAGGAAAGTATATGAAAGCCTTTGTGGATGAAAATACATGTATATCTTGTGGACTTTGTGAAGGAGTCTGTCCAGAAATATTTTCTTTAGAAACAGGAGTTTCAGTTGCTAAAGAAGGTATTGTTGAAAGTGAATTAGAAGATGCTACAAGAGAAGCTTGTGAAGGTTGCCCAGTAAGTGCAATCTCAATAGAAGAATAATAGTTAAAGCCATACACACAATGTGTATGGCTTTACTTTGCAAATTTTCTTTTTGCACGTTTTTCTAATTCTTTAAATTCTCTTTTCTTTCTAGCAGACATTAAAAGTCTAGTAACTGTTGATACAAATATAACCCCAAGAGAAAGAGATCCAGCATTAGCAAGGGTATTAAGTCCAAGCTCAAGAGACTTTATTATATTGCCATTTATTGCTTCGTACATTGTATAATACATGCCTCCTCCAGGAACTAATGGAATTAATGCACATATTATTAAGGTAGTAACAGGAGTTTTTAATATTCTTGCGAGAATTTCAGAATAAATACTAAAAATAATGGATGAAATAAAAAATGATGAAGTAGTAGTGAAACCTAAATTTTCACAAAATATACTTATATACCAACTCAATCCTCCACCTAAAGCAGCATAAAACAGTTTCTTACCTTTTATATTAAATAATATTCCAAATCCAAGAGTTGAAAAAAACGCAAATAGTGATTGTACCATCATATTATAGCCCTCCAAAAGTAGAAATCCAAAAGCTGAGTACTGCACCAGTTCCGATAGCGATTGATATAGCTACTAAAAAGGCTTCGGCAGCTCTTGTAAGGCCAGCCAACAAATCGCCGGATATAGTATCTCTAATTGCATTAGTTATAGCAAGGCCAGGAACTAATAACATTATTGAACCAATTATAGTTTTATCTATATCATTTATAAATCCTATATTTAAGAAAAGTATAGCAATTATAGCAGTAATTCCAGCTAAAATACTATTAATGAAAAACTGATTTATTTCTAAATTAGAAAATTTTATAGATAGAGATTTTATAATAAGACCAATAAAAAATGCGGCAATAGCTTCTCTTAATTTACCACCAAAAAGAAACACAAAGCAAAAGGCGCCTAGGGCAGAAATTAATATAGCAGTTTTATTACTATATCTTTCCCCATTATTAATAATTTGAAGTTGAGATTTAAGTTCAGATACTGAGAGTCCCTTACTTATAATATTTCTTGATAAATCATTTACTTTATCAACTTTATCTAAATCTATAGTCCTAGTGGAAACCCTTCTTATTAAAGAATAAGTTTTGCCATTACTACATACAGAAACCATAATACCTGTTGTAGTAACAAAACTTTCAGCTTCTTCTACACCATATATTTTACAAATTCTCCAAATTATTTCTTCAGCTCTATAAGTTTCACCGCCACATTCAAGCATGATTTTGCCAGCAAAAGTAGCAACATGAAGTATCTCATTCATATCCATAACTAAATCTCCTTAAAATCTAAAGTCATTCAAAATATAAGTATTATAACATAAATATATTAATTATAGTATATACTACTTTACATAATTAATAATATATAAGAGGTAATAATATACTACTTTAACTAAATTATTAATTAAGAATTTCATTAATTTACAAAAAAAATAAGAATAATTTAGAAATATTAATTGATTATTATATAAAATATATTTATAATTTATTAAAAAGGATTTGGGGTGAAAATATGAATTTTGAAAATATTTCAAAAGAAGATAAAATAATTTATAACTTAATAGAAAAAGAATTAAAAAGGCAACAAGATGGAATAGAATTAATTGCATCAGAAAATTTTGCTTCAAAAGCAGTTATGGAAGCTATGGGATCATTCCTTACAAATAAATATGCTGAAGGATATCCAAACAAAAGATATTATGGTGGTTGTCATGTAGTGGATGAAATTGAAGCTATAGCTATAGAAAGAGCTAAAGAGTTATTTGGTGCAGAGCATGCAAATGTTCAACCTCATTCAGGTTCACAAGCAAATATGGCAGTATATCTAGCAGTTCTTGAACATGGTGATACTGTTTTGGGTATGAATTTAAGTCATGGAGGACATTTAACTCATGGGTCACCAGTAAATTTCTCAGGAAAGTTATTCAACTTTGTTTCTTATGGAGTAGATGCTGAAAGTGAAACTATTGATTATGATGTAGTCAGAGAAATGGCTATTAAAAATAAGCCAAAGCTTATAGTTGCAGGAGCAAGTGCTTATGCACGAACAATAGATTTTAAGGCTTTTAAAGAAATATGTGATGAAGTTGGAGCATTATTTATGGTTGATATGGCTCATATTGCAGGACTTGTTGCAGCAGGAGAACATCCATCACCAGTACCATATGCTGATTTTGTAACATCAACAACACATAAGACTTTAAGAGGACCAAGAGGTGGTCTGATTCTTTGTAAAGAAAAATATGCAAAGCAATTAGATAAAACTATATTCCCAGGAATACAAGGAGGACCACTTATACATACTATAGCAGCAAAAGCAGTATGTTTTAAAGAAGCATTGGATCCAAGTTATAAGGATTATATAAAAAATGTAATCAATAATTGTATTGTATTATCTAATGAGTTAATAAAATATGATTTTAAGATTGTTTCAGGTGGAACAGATAATCATTTAATACTTGTAGATTTAACTAATAAGGAAGTTACAGGAAAAGATGCTGAGATACTTTTAGATAGCATTGGAATTACAGTAAATAAGAATACTGTACCTAATGAAACTAAGAGCCCATTTATAACATCTGGAATAAGAATAGGTACACCTGCAGTTACAACAAGAGGATTTAACGAAGAAGATATGAAAGAAATAGCATCTATTATTAACGATGCAATTTCTGCAAAAAATCCAAATTTAGATTTACTAAGAAGCAGAGTGAAATCTTTATGTGAAAAGTATCCTTTATATAATTAATGTAGTAATGTAAGTATATAAATAGAATATTTAGCAAAACATAGATGTTAGAAAATTATAATAGAAATGTACAAAAGTTTATTTTATTGTATATTTCTATTATTTTTTATATAAAGTGAAATAATATATGAAGTTCGAGTATAAAAGGCTATGAATATATTTATACACAGAATTATATTAAATAAAAAAGTGTTATAATATAGATATAATAAGAAAAGGAGAACTATATAATGAAACTTATATCATGGAATGTTAACGGAATAAGAGCTTGTGTTACAAAAGGCTTTTTAGAATATTTTAATGAAATGGATGCAGATATTTTTTGTATTCAAGAAAGTAAATTACAAGAAGGACAAATAAATTTAGAATTAGAAGGATATCATCAATATTGGAATTATGCAGAAAAGAAGGGGTATTCAGGTACAGCTATTTTTACAAAAGAAAAACCATTAAATGTAGTTTATGGTTTAGGAATAGAAGAGCATGATAAAGAAGGAAGAGTTATAACATTAGAATTTGAAAGTTTTTATATGATAACAGTTTATACTCCAAATTCAAAAAATGAACTTGCAAGATTGGACTATAGAATGATTTGGGAAGATGCATTTAAGAATTATTTAAAGACATTAGAGGAAAAGAAACCAATCATAGTTTGTGGAGATTTAAATGTAGCTCATAAAGAAATAGATTTAAAGAATCCAAAAACTAATTTAAGGAATGCAGGCTTTACAGAAGAAGAAAGAAGTAAATTTACTGAACTGTTAAGTTCAGGGTTTATAGATACATTTAGGTATTTTTATCCTGATGAAGTAGGAGCGTATTCATGGTGGTCGTATAGATTTAATGCAAGAGCTAAAAATGCAGGATGGAGAATTGACTATTTCTTAGTATCAGATTCAATTAAGGATAAATTAGAGGATGCTAAAATTCATTCAGATGTTTTAGGTTCAGATCATTGTCCAGTTGAACTTAAAATTAATATTTAAAAAATGGAAGCTACTATAATGGTAGCTTCTATTTTTATCTTAATTAAAAGCATAAATTAGATTGTTGAAAAGTAAATATATATTATAGCTAAACTATAGGGGTGATATAGTGTCAATTAAGGAAGTTAAAAATAGCTTACCAAATGAACTTATAGAAATTTTAGAAAATATATATACAGATGGGCAACTAGATCTAATTTATAAAAGTTTTTATAGAGGAAGGAACACAACATTTAGAATTAACACTTTAAAAGGCAATATAAAAGAGGTAATGGATGAGTTTAATAAGAATAGAATTAAAGCTGTAAATCATCCATTGCTAAAGAATGGATTTATAGTTAAGGGGGTTAAGGAGAGCAGTTTAAGAAGATTAGATGTTTATAAAAATGGGAAAATATATCTACAAAACTTATCTTCAATGTTACCTCCATTATTTTTAGATTTAAAAAAAGAATTAATTGTATTGGATATGTGTGCAGCTCCAGGAGGAAAGAGCCTTTATATGGCAGACTTGACCAACAACAAAGCAACTATTTTAGCTAATGATGTAAATGAAATAAGACGAGAAAGATTAAATTATAATATAGAAAAACAAGGAGCAAATTCTATTATTGTTTTAAGTGCAGATGGATGCAGCATAGGAAAACGGTTAAATAAGTATTTTGATAGAATTCTATTAGATGTACCTTGTTCAGGAGAAGGTACTATTCATTTAAAAAGTAATAAAGCATATAAAATATGGAATGAAAAAAAAGTTACTTTATGCTCAAAATTACAAAAAAGGTTATTTGACAGTGCGTATCATGCATTAAAGCCAGGTGGGATTATGGTATATTCTACATGTACATTAAATCCTTTTGAAAATGAAGAAGTATTAGATTATGCGTTAAAAAAATATGAAGATTTAAAATTAGAAAAAATAAATTTAGAACTATCTAATGTTATTAGTGGTATAAAACAGTATAAAGAAAAAATATATGATCAAGAAGTAACAAAAGCAATAAGAGTAATTCCAAATGAAAATATGGAAGGATTTTTTATAGCTAAAATAATTAAAAGAAAAGAATAAAAAATAGGGCCATATAAATAAGTATAGTATTTCTTATTTATATGGCTGATTTTAAAAAATATATAGTATATAAATTTTGAATTCTAATAATGTACATGAATTAAGTGAAATCTTATATTATCGTTACTCCAACCTAAATCATAAGGAACTAGAAGTCTATCAGTATTATGACAAGTAACTAATGGATATCCTTTTGAATCAAATCCAGTAACAGTTGATATATGGGTTATTCTTCCCTTTTTCTCATAAGCTACAAAATCTCCTGGTTTCATATTAAAAGCAGCTTTATAAGTTTGTTGGTAAGTACCTTTAGCTATATAAGATGCTCTACCACTTCCAACCATATAATTTTTAAAACCTTGTGCATTTAACCAAGCTTTTGTACCTTCTTTTCCGGAGTAATTCCATAATTGATTCTTTTTAAAACCACCACCTTCATGTAAAATTTGAGAGGCAAAATTTGCACAGTCTCCGCCATCAGGATTATGATTTTTATATTTTGAATTATATTTAAAAATAAAATTATCATCTTCGGATATCCCGCAATAGGTATGTGCATAGTCTATTGCTTTCAATTGTCTTTCATTTGGGATAAACTCAGGAGGCTGCTGTTCTAATATATACTTACTGATTTCTTCAGATTTTATATTTTTAATATCTAAAGAATCTGCAAAAGGATCTGTGTACCATTCTTTTGTAATAATATATTTATCATTTTCTTTTTTTAAATTAAGGTAATGATTTGTTCCAAGTCTAAAATGATTAATGATATCAGGAGAATCTATATAATAATAATTGAAATCTGTTGCTACATCACAAATGACACCATAAAGTCCTGGTTCTTTTTCAGCAACTTTTCTTATTCTAACTACAGATTTTAAATCTCTAAATTTTACTGCTTGTTTTTCTGACCAATTAATTAAATATTGAGTTTTTTTTGCTTCACTTTCGTATGCCCATAAACTTACTTTTATATTTAAATCATAAAAACCTTTCAATACATCACAATCACCAGAAACTACAGCTTCATTTCTTTGAGAAAATAGATTTTCAAGTAAATCCTTAAATTCCTTTTTCATTTCTTCTGACAAAGAAGATTCATTATTTAGAAAGTTTAAAGTTTCTTTATCTTCATGAAATTCTTCAGCAAAGGAGATAGAAAAGGGTAGTATATTAAAAATATATATAACAATTAAAACTAGGATAATAAATTTATATTTAAATTTCACTAATTTCCCCTCTTTTCTTTAAAATATATAAGTAGTTTGTACAAAAATAGTTAAATTTATATATAACATTTCATCATTTTATATGGATGTTTTTAGCAAAAAAGCAATATAAATCATATAATAAAATGTTATAAATTGTTAGGGAGAAATTAATGAAAAGGTTAGATTATCTTTATGATAACTCTATGGAGGTTAAATTTGATGAAGGTACTAACATAGTTTTTATCTCAGATGTTCATAGGGGTGATGGAACATTTTATGATTCTATGCTTCCCAATATAAATATTTATAAAAATGCTTTATCGTATTATTATAGAAGAGAGTTTATTTATGTAGAAGTAGGAGATGGAGATGAACTTTGGAAAAATAGAAATTATGATAATATTGCATATTGCTATAATGATATATTCAAGTTGTTCAATAAATTCAAAGAAGAAAATAGAATTTATATGATTTATGGAAATCATGATATAATAAAAAATAGAGAAAGCTTTTATCATACACAATACAGATCTCTAAGAAAAATAGGATCAGATTATGGTGAAAATTTTTTGTCTTTTATCAAAGATATAGAATTTTATGAAGGAATAAATTTTAAATTTACACCAGTTAATGAAAAGTTTTTAGTTACTCATGGTCATCAAGTAGATTTAATAAATTCGGATTATTGGCTATTATCAAGATTTTTAGTTCGATACGTATGGAAATTTTTAAATGGGCTTGCAGGTTTTAAAGATCCTATAAGTCCTGCTAAGAATAATAAAAAAGGAAGTAAGGTAGATAGAAAACTTGAAAAATGGTCTGAAATTAATGGTAAGATGCTAATTTGTGGACATACTCATAATAGTAGGATGCCTGCTAAATTTGATCCTCCATATTTTAATGATGGATGTTGTATTTTACCTTACGCTATGACAGCAATAGAAATTGAAAGTGGCGATATATCACTTGTAAAATGGAGTGTTGAATCTCAAGAATCAGGAGTACTTTGGGTAAGAAGGAAGGTTATAGTTGGACCAAATAGTATAAAGAATTATTTATTATTTGCACGAGATAAAAGAATAAGAATTATAGAAGAATCTAAAAAACAAAAATTTAAACAAAAAAGTTAAAGGAGATTTTTTAATGAACTCAATAGATTTACATTGTGACACAGCAAGCAGATTGTTATATGAAAATTTAAAACTTAAGGAAAGTATTTGTAAAGTTGATATAAAGAAATTAAAAGAATCAAAGGCATTAGCACAAGTTTTTGCACACTTTATAGAGTTAGATATAGTAGATAATCCATATTTAGAATTTAAAAAGATGAATGATGTTTTAATGAAGGAATTAAAGGAAAATCATAATGATATCGAAATAGTAACAGATTTAAAGGGCTTAGAGGATACTAATAATAAGGGAAAAATAGGAGCATTTTTATCAATAGAAGAAGGCGAAGTTTTAGAAGGAAAAATAGAAAGAGTAAAAGAAGTCTATGATATGGGAATAAGATTTATAACCTTAACATGGAATTTTTCTAATAGCATAGGTTATCCAAATGCAGGATATAAATATAAAGATTATGGTTTAACAGATAAAGGAAAAGAAATAGTTAATGAAATGGAAAAATTCAAAATAATACCAGATTGTTCTCACTTATCAGATGGTGGATTTTACGATTTAATAGAAATATGCAAGAAACCTTTTATAGCAACACATTCCAATGCTAGAGAAATAACTAATCATTCAAGAAATTTAACGGATGATATGATAGTCAAATTAGCTAATAAAGGTGGAGTTATGGGATTAAATTTTTGTGCACCATTTTTAGGAAATGAAAAAATTCCTAAAATTGAATCTATGATATCACATATTAAACATATAAAAAATATTGGAGGAATAGATGTAATTGCATTAGGAACAGATTTTGATGGTATTGAAAATGAAGTGGAAATTAGAAATATTGGAGAAATAGGAAAGCTTAGAGATGCTCTAATAAAAGAAAAGTTTACAAATTCAGAAATTGATAAAATATTCTTTGAAAATGTAAAAAGAGTAATTAAAGAATGCTTATAATATAAATGAAATTAGGAGAAAAGTATGGAAAACTTACAAGGGAAAATAGCTTTAGTTACAGGTGCATCACGTGGTATTGGAAAAGCTATAGCAGTTGAATTAGCAAAAGAAGGAGCTTCTGTGATTATAAATTATTCTAAAGATGATGATGGAGCAGAAACTGTATTAGCAGAGATAATTGCATTAGGCGGTTACGCTAAATTATATAAGGGAAATGTATCAGATTATAATACATGTAAAAAAATGATAGACTATGTTATAGAATGCTTCGGTAAAATAGATATATTAGTAAACAATGCAGGAATATCCACTATAGGATTATTTATGGATTCTTCAAAAGAGGATATAGATAATGGTATGGGAGTTAATATTCTTGGAGTTATGTATTTAAGTAAACATGCACTTCCACATATGATATCTAAAGGTACTGGAAATATAATTAATATTTCTTCTATATGGGGTGATGTTGGAGCTTCTTGTGAAGTAATATACTCTACTTCAAAAGGCGGAATAAACTTATTTACTAAATCCCTTTCAAAAGAAGTTGCACCAATGGGAGTAAGAGTTAATGCAGTTGCTCCAGGAGTTATAAACACAGAAATGAATTCATTTTTATGTGAAGATGAAAAAAATGAGTTAAAAAAAGAAATACCAATGGGGAGATTTGGTGAAGTTATTGAGGTTGGGAAATTAGTAGCCTTTTTATGTAATGATAGCTGTAATTATTTAACAGGACAAATTATAAAAGTTGATGGAGGAATGATATAAATTGCTAAACAATTTATTTAGTTGTTTATTTAAAGAAGGTTTACAGAATATTATAAATTAGATATAGTTTAATTAGTCAAAATAATATATGTAGTTTAAGAGGTAAGAAGCATAAATCTCTTAAAAGAGAAAGGATTTAAAATATGGGAAAAGTATTAGTATTAGCAGAAAAGCCTTCTGTTGGTAGAGATATAGCAAAGGTTTTAAAATGCAATCAAAATAAAGGAGCATATATTGAAGGAAACAAGTATATTATAACTTGGGCATTAGGACACTTAGTTAGCCTACAAGATCCAGAAGGATATGATGAAAAATATAAAACTTGGAGTATGGAAACCCTTCCAATGCTACCTAAGTATATGAAACTTACAGTTTTAAAAAAGACATCTAAGCAATTTTATGAAGTGAAAAAGCTTTTAAATAGAAATGATATTGAAGAAATAGTAATAGCAACCGATGCGGGAAGAGAAGGGGAACTTGTAGCAAGATGGATTATAGAAAAGTCAGGAGTTAAGAAACCTATAAAAAGACTTTGGATATCATCTCAAACTGATAAAGCGATTTTAGATGGTTTCAAAAATTTAAAACCTGGAAGTCAGTACGAAAATTTATATAAAGCAGCAGTATGCAGAGCAGAGGCTGATTGGATTGTTGGACTTAACGCAACAAGAGCATTAACATGTAAATATAATGCACAGCTTTCAGCAGGAAGAGTACAATCTCCAACTTTAGCTATGATAGTTGATAGAGAGGATGAGATAAAGAATTTTAGACCAAAAGACTTTTATACTATAGCTGCAAAAGCAAATGGAATAGTACTTCAATGGATTAATAATGATAATAATACAAGAATTTTTAATGAAGAATGGGCAAATAAGATTTTAAATAATTCAAAAGGACATGATGCTAAAATAACATCTATAACAGAAATTCCTAAAAAGAAGTTTTCTCCAGCTTTATATGATTTAACAGAGCTTCAAAGAGATGCTAATAAGATTTGGGGATATTCAGCAAAGCAGACCTTATCAATAATGCAGAGACTTTATGAAAATCATAAGATTTTAACATATCCAAGAACTGATTCAAGATATATATCTACAGATGTTGTTTCAACTATTCCAGATAGGTTAAAGGCAATAGCTATTGGGGAATATAGAATGGCAGCTTCTGAAATACTAAAAGGTAAAATAAGTGGAAATAAGAGCTTTGTGGATAATAGTAAGGTTAGTGATCACCACGCAATTATACCTACTGAACAAAAGCCAAACTTAAGTAATTTAAGTTCCGAAGAAAAACATATATATGATCTTGTAGTTAAAAGATTTTTAAGTATTTTAATGCCACCATTTGAATATATCCAAACAAATATAAAGGCTGATATAAATGGAGAAAGCTTTATTGCAAAGGGGCAGGTTATAAAATCAAAAGGGTGGAAGTCTTTATATGATAAAGAAATAATAGATGATACTTCAAATGAAGATGATTTAAAGAATCAAGTACTTCCAAAACTTAATAAGGGAGATTTATTAAAGATAAATGCAGTTGATTTAAATAAAGGTCAAACTAAACCGCCAGCAAGATTTAATGAAGGAACCCTTTTATCAGCTATGGAAAACCCTCAAAAGTATATTAGTGTAGATAAAGATTCAGCTAAAACCTTAAATGAAACTGGTGGACTTGGCACTGTTGCAACACGTGCAGATATAATAGAAAAATTATTTAATTCCTTTGTAATAGAAAAAAGAGGGAAGGAAATTATACCTACATCTAAGGGAAGACAGCTTATAGACTTAGTTCCAAAAGAACTTAAGTCGCCATTATTAACTGCAAAATGGGAAAAGAAACTAGATGGAATAAGCAAAGGAAAAGAAGACTCTAATTTATTTATAAAAGAAATGAGAAATTATGCTATAGCACTTATAGAAGCTATAAAGGGAACTGATAGTAAATTTATTCATGATAACAAAACAGGAAAGAAATGTCCTAACTGTGGCAAGTATCTTTTAGAAGTAAAAGGTAAAAATGGAGTTATGAATGTATGCCAAGATAGAGAATGTGGATATAGAGAAAGTGTAAGTAGAACTACTAATGCTAGATGTCCTGAATGTAAAAAGAAATTAGAAGTTAGAGGCCAAGGTGAAGGAAAGATATATGTTTGTACAGGTACAAACTGTAACTTTAGGGAAAAGGCTTCACAATTTGAAAAGAGATTTGATAAAAAGGGCAAAGTAGATAAAAGAGAAGTAAATAATATGATGAAGAAAATGAAAAAGGAAGCAGAGGACTTTAATAATAATCCTTTTGCAGAGCTTTTAGGAAAAATGAATTTGAAAAACTAATGTAATAAATAGATAGCGAAAGAAATAAATAGAGATGTTTATTTCTTTTGCTTTTTTTCGAAGAAAATACAAGCTTTTTTGTTCAAAATGAATATCTATTTATTAACCAATATTTGGTATAATTACATTATTAAATATTGGAGGTGTAGTATGGATGAAATGATTTTACTTGGAATTAAAGTAGTATCTATAGTTCTTGGAGTAATAATATTACTATGGATTATAGGATTTAGAATAATTCCAAATGATAAGGTAGGGATCGTTGAAAAATGGTGGTCTACTAAGGGATCCTTGAATGAACAAATAATTGCATTGAAGGGTGAAGCAGGATATCAACCAGCATTACTAAGAGGAGGTATTCATTTTAGGACACCATTCATTTATAAAGTTCATATAGTTCCTTTAGTTACAATACCCCAAGGGAAAATTGCCTATGTTTTCGCGAGAGATGGAAAGCCTTTAGAAGCAACACAAACCTTAGGAAAAGTAGTCAGAGAGGGAAATAACTTTCAAGATGTAAGAGGTTTCTTAGAAAATGGAGGACAAAAAGGTCCACAAAGGGGAATAATAAGAGAGGGTACCTATGCATTTAATCTTGCACAATTTGTAATTATTACAGAAAATAAAACTTATTATTTAAAAATGGGAAATAAACAGGAATTAGATACAATTTCCACTATGTCTAGATTAATTTCGGAAAGAAGGGGATTTGAGCCTATCATAATTGAGGGTAATAGTGATTTAGTAGGAATAGTAACAGTACATGATGGACAATCATTGGGATCAGAAAATATAATATGTCCTATAGTTGGAGATAATCATAACGATGAAAATTATCATAATAATTTTCAAGATATTGATGCATTTTTAAAAGCTGGTGGATATAGGGGTAGGCAATATCAAGTTTTAGCTGATGGTACTTACTTTATAAATAGATTATTTGCTACAGTAGAATATATACAAAAGATTATTATTCCCGTTGGATTTGTAGGAGTAGTGGTTTCATATACAGGATCTAAAGGTGAAGATTTTTCTGGAAGTGATTATAAACATGGGGAATTAGTTAAGAAGGGCTACAGAGGGGTTTGGAATGAAGCATTAATGCCAGGTAAATACGCATTCAACACCTATGCGGGTAATATAATTAAAGTTCCAACCACTAATGTAATATTAAAGTGGATTAGTAATCAAAATGGTAGTCATAAATATGATGAAAATCTTAAAGAAGTAAATTTAATTACTAAAGACGCTTTTGAACCAACATTACCACTATCTGTTGTATTCCATATAGACTATAGAAAAGCACCTCTTGTAATTCAAAGATTTGGAGATATAAAGATGCTTGTAGATCAAACTTTAGATCCTATGGTATCTGCTTATTTTAAAAATATTGGACAAACTAAAACATTAATAGAATTAATACAACAAAGAAATGAAATTCAAGCTCAAAGTTCATTAGAAATGAAAGGCAAGTTCGATCACTATAATTTAGAACTAGAAGAAGTATTAATAGGAACTCCTGGAAGCTCTAAGTCAGATACAAATATTGAAACAATATTAACTCAACTAAGAAGTAGACAAATTGCAAAGGAACAGCTTGAAACCTATGAAACTCAACAAAAAGCAGCTGAAAAAGAAAAAGAACTTAGAGAAGCAGAGGCTATTGCAAAGCAACAAACTACTTTAACAGAATCAGATATTAATATTAGAATTCAAGAAAATCAAGGAAAAGCTGAACTTATGAAAGCTAAGCAAGATGTAGAAAAAATTCAAAATCTTTCTGAGGCTGAGGCTTATAAAGTTAAAAAACAATCTGAAGCGGAAGCTTTTAAAATTAAGATAACAGCAGAAGCTGATGCTGATAAGGAAGCAAGAGTAGGTATATCAAAAGCAATAGCAGCAAAGGAACAAGTAAATGCCTATGGTGGACCACAATATAAAGTTATTAATGATGTTATGACTTCATTTACAAATGCAATAAAAGAAGGAAGTATTGATATAGTTCCAAGAACACTTATAAATACAGGAGCTGAAGGAGAAGGTAAGGGAGCAAATGCATTTGAATCTTTAGTTATGTTATTGTTAAGTGAAAAATTAACTGAAATAGGAGAAAGTAAAACTATTGAGGAGTCAAAGGAAATATTAAAAATAAAAGAAGAAATAATGGCTAGTTTAAGAGAAAAGAAACCTACAGAATCAGAAGTAAATTAGTAAGAGAAAAATAGATTATATTTTTATATAGTCTATTTTTTTATAATAATTTCAGAATATTTATATAAACTATGAGTATAAATGTATAGTCTAAAAATTTCTATCAAAAAGTTGAAAATAATTTTAGTAGAATAAGAAAAATAATATGTGGTAATAATTAGGTCTATAAGGAGGGTGAAGAAAATGGAGATAAATAAATCAGAATGTACATGTAATAAATGTGGGTATAATTTTCAGGATTCAAAGAGTGAGTGTTTAATTATTTGTCCTCAGTGTAAGAAAATAAAAAAGATACAAGATTTTAATTTAATTGAAGGTTAAATTTTTAAGTAGTAGGAATTTTAAATTTCTACTATTTTTTTATAATAATAATATATTTAAAAGCATATTATTATTATATAAGTTGCAAGAAATATTGTACACTTAACTAATTATATTTGAAATTTATAGTATTTAAATAAAGTCAGTATTTATAAGTTTATATATAAGCATAACATAACTATTAAAGAGTAGATATTTAGATAGTGGGGTGAAGGATTGTGGTTGAGGAAATGAAAAATAATAATTATTTAAAAGAAGACTATTTTATATATAAAGGTACAAAATTATTTTTAGAAGATTATAAGGATAAATTTACAGACTATAATTTAGATAGAAATATAAATAAAAATTTGCTTATAAGAAGATTTCTAGAGTCAAAAAAATATGAAATTAAGTTTATAAACAGTAAAAGAAATGAACTGAAAAATAAAATATCCAATACAGAAAATTCAATTAAAAATTTAGAAAATAGTTTTTTAGAATTAGATAAAGAAAGAGAAGCAAGAATAGTTTCAATTTTAAAGGAAGGTAATAAAGATATTGACTTTGAAAGCTTAGAGGATATTGAAGAAGCAGTTAATGAAATAAAAAAAATAAAAGATTATGAAATTAAAAAGCTTAAAAAATTAAAAAATCAAATTAAGGATTTTGATGAGTCTTCTACAGCCGAAGAGAATTTAATTAGAATATTGTTAAATTATATAAAAAAAGAATTTTTAAAAGAAAAAGATCGTATGGTTAAATTATTAAACTCTGGAGTTTTAAAAGATGTAGAATTGATTTTAAATTATGAATATCTTTCAATTATTATTGATGGAATGTTAAATATTGAGGAGGAGATATTAGGTGGATAATTATTTAAGAGAAGATATTATAAGGGATAACGTAAGAGAAAAGCTTAAATGTTTATATAAAGACATAGTAATTGATGATATAAAAGAAGAAGTTGAGAAAAGTAAAAAAGAAGTTTTACAAAATATAAGTGAAATTGGAGAAAATAAAAAATTAAATAAAGAAGTTTTAAACAAACTTGATCAAATATTAATTATGGTGGATATGCTAGAAAGTAAAGAAGAAAAAGGAATCAGTACAATATCTACTAATATTAAAATAGTACTGATATCAAACATTATTTTATCAATACTATTAATTATAAGTTTTTTTATGTAATAAAAATTGGCTGTCCTGTGGACAGCCTTATATCATTTCCAAATCGTCAGCTTTTTTTAAAGTAAATTCAAATTTAACACCAGCAGTTGTATTTGTTAGTGAATATGAACTTTCATGAAGAGTTAGAATTCTTTTTACTATTGCTAGTCCTAGGCCATTACTTTCTTTAGAAGAGTTTCTTGCTTTATCAATTCTATAAAATTTAGTATATAAATTTTGTATTTCATTTTCAGGTATATAAGCACCTTTATTTTCTATAGAAATATTTACAATATTATTATTTGTACTAACTTCTATTATAACTTTTTCTTCATTTGGAGTATATTTGAGAGCATTGCTAATAAGGTTAGTAAGGACTTGCTCTAATTGAAATATATCTCCAATAACATAGCAGTATTCTAAGTCAGATATTAAATCTAATTCTATAGCTTTAGAAGAAAATTCTAAAGAAAAACTTTTAATAAGTTTTCTAATAAGTCTAAGTATATTAAATTTTTCTATAACTAATTCTATGTTTCCAGATTCAAGTTTTGAAATTTCCAACATATTAGTTACTAATCTGTTCATTTTATGTGATTCATCAATAATAGTATTAATATAAATTAATGCATCTTCGCCTGTGGCAATTCCATCTTTAAGGCCTTCTGCATACCCTTCTATTATACCAATAGGAGTTTTTAGGTCATGTGAAACACTGGCAACAAAATCTTTTCTCATTTCTTCTAGCTTACGTTCTTTTTCAATATCTTCTTCTAGCTTTCTATTTTTTTGTTTCAAGTCATCTAATGCATTTTTTAATGTGGATGATAGAAAATTCAATGTTATGGCAAGATTTCCAATTTCATCATCAGAAGTCACTTCGCATTTAGCTGTAAAATCCATTGAAGACATTTTTTTAGCAACCTTATTTATATTTACTAGTGGTTTAGAAATTAAGTTTGCATAAACAGAAGACAGCAAAATCGCAATTAAACTAACTCCTAAAAATAGGTACTCATAAAATTCTTTAATAACACCAGCAGCTTCATTAATAGGTTGCATAGATGAAACTGTTACAATAATAGAATCATTTCTAGAATTTAATGACATTGGAGATAAAATACCAATTTTTTTTGAATTACTTGATTTATTCTCAAAAATATTAGCTTGTGGTTTACCAGAAGTCAAAACTTCATTAATAAGCGCTTTATCATTAATAATTTCAGCACAAAATGCTGTTAAAACCTGAAAATCATCTGTACTTTTATCGTAATTTGGTAAAACCTTAAATTTACCATCTAATGAAAAAATAGCAACTTTAGAATCATTTTCTTGCTCGAATCTATATAATGCATCGGTTAAAAGATTTTCGTTAGTATAAGAATTTAATGTGCTAAATTTATTAGCATCTTTTATCATATCTTTTACTTTTCTATTTAAATAGAAATCTTCAAAAAATAAAATTTGAAATAACATACTGAAAATTAGCATGATAAAAATTAAACCGAAGGTTATTAAAAATAATTTTTTTGATACACTAAATCTATTTTTTTGCTTCAAATCTATAACCACTTCCTCTAACTGTAACTATGCAACTAGCTTTATCACCAAGCTTTTCTCTAAGCCTTTTTATATTTGTATCTACAGTTCTTAAATCTCCATAATAATCTAAACCCCATACATTATCTAGTATAGTATCTCTAGATAGTGCTATTCCTTCATTATCAGATAGATAGGATAGAAGTTCAAATTCCTTAGGAGAAAGATTAATAATTTCTTTATTTATCTTAACTTCATGAGATAACTTATTTATAGTTAAACCATCATATTCTTTCGAACTAGAAAAACTTTCTTCAGAAGTTCTCTTAAGTAACGCTTTTACTTTAGCTATTAATACTTTAGGGGAAAAAGGTTTAGTTATATAATCATCTGCTCCCATTTCATATCCAAATAACTTATCTTCTTCTTGTCCTTTAGCAGTTAATAGTATGACAGGTATAGTTGAAGCTTTTCTTATCATTTCTAAAACTGTAATTCCATCTACCTTAGGCATCATAATATCTAATATAACTAAATCTACTTTAGTGCTTATAAAATAATTAAGCCCCTCATCACCATCAGATGCTTCTATAATATTAAACCCTTCTTTTAAAAAGTAATCTCTAAGTAGAAATCTAATACGAGTTTCATCTTCAATTAATAGTATATTTTTTCTCATAAAAGCCCCCCTATTCTAAATGCTTTACTTTGATTATAAATGTTAATATTAATATGGTAAAGATTAATTATGTAGATTATTAAGTAAAACATATATATAATTATATTATTATATTTAATTTTAAGTCAAAAAATAATTTTTAATAAAAAAGTATGAAGAATGGGTGGAATATATGTTCAAATTGAATTTTAATGTTGAAAAACATATTTTAGATAATGGATTAGAAGTTATAACAATAAAAAAAGATACAAAAATAACATCTATAAATATTGGAATAAAAGTTGGATCCTTATATGAAAATATAAATGAAAAAGGAATATCTCACTTTATAGAACATATGTTATTTAAAGGAACAAAAAATAGAGGTTATGAAACTTTAAATGATGAATTAGAATTTTTAGGGGGAGAATATAACGCTTATACAGATTATACATCAACGGTGTATACAATTAGTTGTTTAGATGAAGAACTTAAAAATGCTATAGATATCTTAGGAGATATGATTATAAATCCTGAATTTGACAAGGAAGAATTAGAAAAAGAAAGAGGAGTAATTCTTGCAGAAATGAGGACTAGTAAGGATGATATCGAAGATTTAAGCTTTAAAAGAATTAATGAAGTAGCATTTAAAAATAGTCCTTTAAAATATGATGTTGCAGGACTTGAATGTAATGTAAAAAAATATACAAGAGATGATTTAATTAGTTTTTATAATAGATACTATAAACCTAATAATGCATTAGTGACAGTAGTATCACCATATAATCATGATGAAGCTTTGAATGAAGTGAAAAATAAATTTTCTAATTGGGAAAGTGGCAAAAAGCAAGAAAAAAATATTATCGAAGAAAAGAATATTTGTAAATCTATAACAACCACAAAGTCTAATATAGAACAAAATACCATAGTTTATTTATATACATTTTATAATCTAGATAGAAGTTTAGAACTTCCACTTAGAATTTTAAATCATAGATTAGGAGAAAGTTCAAATTCTCTTTTATTTAGAGAAGTAAGAGAGAAAAGAGGACTTGCATATGATATTTATACAAGTATAGATATGACAAATAATGTTAAGACTTTATATATCTATACTGCAGTTGGAGAAGATGATGTGAAAGCAGCTATAAAATCAATAAATGAAACAATAGCAGGTGTTAAAAATGGTGCTTTAGAAATTGGTGAAAGAGATTTAGAGCTTATGAAAAAAGTTCATAAAACAGCAGTTATATCAACCTTAGAAGATCCTTCTGAACTATGTAATTATATGCTTCATCAAGGATTAGATAATGAAAATCTATATGAATTTGTTTCGGATATGGAAAAACTTCAGAGTTTGGATGTGAATAAAATTCAACAAGTGGCAAAAGAAGTTTTAAACGATCCAACTATTCACATATTAAAATCTTAAGATTATGGAGAAAATCATGAATATTATTACTAAAATAGAAGTGCAAAAGAAAAATAAAGAAAGAGTAAATATATATATCGATAACGAGTATTCATTTTCGTTAAGTGCTGAATTAGTTTATAAAGAAAATTTGAAAATAAATGAGAAAGTTGATATAGAAAAAATAACATTTATTTCTAAGGAAGATAATTATATAAAATGTAAAAATACTGCTCTTAGAATTATAGAGAGAACTTATAAAAGTGAAAAAGAACTTAAGGATAAACTCTTATTAAAAGGATATGATCATTTAACTATTGATAAAACGATAGATTTTTTAAGGGAATATAACTTGTTAAATGATACAAGTTATGTAAAGATGTATGTAAAAGATAAGAGTAAATTACAAGGCAAGAAGAAGATAAAGTATGATTTAATAAAAAAAGGTATTAGCGATAATCTCATAGAAAAAGAAATTTCCAACATAGATGAAGAAAATGAAAAAGAAATAGCATATAATATGGTATTGAAAAAATACAATATATTGTCAAAGAGAGAAACTGATAAATATAAATTATCGCAAAAGTTATATAGATTTTTATTATCAAAAGGGTATGATCATGATGTGGTTTCAAATGTTGTAAAGCGAGTAATGAATACAGAAGAAATATATTAATAAAAGGAGAGACATTAATGATTACATATTTGCCATATATTTTATGTGCTTTATTAATGCTTTTTTCAATAAAAGGCAGTTTACAAGGATCCTTAGAAGAAGAAACTGCTGAGTATTCCTTAAAGAGGTTACTTTATTATTTTTCTATTTTCATAACATTTTTAATAATGATTATTAATTTAGAAGATATATATTTAGCAATATTGAAGTTCGCAAATAATTATTCAACAGATACTTTAATTAATAGCAATTTATTTAAAGCATTGATGCTTGCGGCAGTTTTTCTATTTATACAATCAATAATTTACTTTGTGTTAAAATGTTTAAATAATCCTTTAACAAGAACTTATAAAAACTTACTAAATAATGGGAAAATAAGAATAGTATTATTTTCATCACTTTTTGGTTTTTTAAAAGGATTAGTTATTATTTTAATTATGTTTATGGGAATTGTGACTTATAATACAACTTTTGGAAGAAGCATGAAAATAAGCCTATTTAATCAAATAAAAGGGTATGGGACATTAGAACGCATAATATCAATAAATAAACCTGTAATATCTTATAATGATTTTAAGGAGTATATCCCAGCAAATTCAAATGTAATAGTATATTATAATGGTGTAACTTTAGAAGATGGAATAAGGTCATCAAAGGAAATCGATCAAAAAGCAATTGAAATAGTTGGGAATAGTAAAAGTGATAGAGAAAAAGCAAAAAAATTATATTCATGGATTGGATCAAATATAAAATATGATTTTTCAAAGGCTGAAAAAGCATTAGGACCAGAGGGTGTAAGTAATAGCGGAGCAATAGAAGCATGGAATACAAGAAGTGGAATTTGCTTTGACTATTCTTGTCTTTATGTTGCTATGGCAAAGTCAGTAGGATTAGGAACACGAATAGTTACAGGGGATGCTTTCGATGGTGAAAATTATGGTCCACATGCATGGAATCAAGTGTATCTTAAAGAAGAAGGAATTTGGATTAATGTAGATCCAACATTTTATTTAGCAGGAGATTATTTTGATAATGAAGATTTTTATGAAGACCATTTAAATCCACAAATAGCAGGAGAATGGAATTGATTAATTAATAATTAACAATGCGTAATAGATTTAAATTGCGAAGCATTTTTCAGTTCACAGTTCACAAGGCACAGTTTACAGTTTTTTTGATTTTATAGGTAACAGGTATCAGGGAACAAGCTCAATTATAGTCTGCTACACTTGACTAAGTTTTTAATTTTCCTCACCAATTATTTTTTACCAATAGCTTAATTCATTATTAATTTAAATTCTTAATATAAGTTGGCGAAGGTAAATAGGATATGTGAAATAAGCATATAGCGAGAAACTAGAAGTACTTCGTGAATGAAGAACTACTATGCCTCTTAATGTTGTTGGTTTGTCTGAGCGCAGCGAGTTTAACCAAAACTCTTGGCATAGTAGTTCTCCGAGCCTAGTACTTCTTTGCGTAGCTATTTAGCTTATGAAACATATCTATTTATCGTAGCCTTTATATTCGCAATTTAAATCTATTGAGCTTTTTTATTTTTAGATATTATTAAATTAATAGCTTTTTCGCAATCATCATCAGAATTATCTAAAGACCAAGCCAGATTGAAATAAATCAAGGCTTTTTTTATTTCCTCTTTCATTGCATAACAATAAGCTAAGTTGAAAAAATACTTACTTTCTTGTTGCATAGCAAGTGCTCTTTTTATCATCTTTATGGCAGAATCAAAATTTTTAATTTTTATATAACAAACACCAGCATTATAGTAGGAACATGTTGTGTTTTCGTTATTTTCAATTGACATATTATAAAAATCTATTGCTTTCTTAAAATCTTTAAGGTTGTAGTATTTATTGCCTTCATTAAAGTAATTCATTTTTACCTCCAAGGATTACAAGTAATATGTGTCTAAATTATTGACAGATGTATAAGTTAATATTCAATATATGAAAACTAACTTAATAATGTACAAAAGTTAGAAAAATTGAAAAATAGTAGTAATTTCAAATTATAATGTAAAATAAAATTCGACAAAGTTTGTAAAATTATCTTTATTTTTTTATGGTTCTCTAATATAATATATTTATGTTTTTTAGGAACGGATTTAAAAGAGCAGGAGAGATGGTATGTGTAAAAGTAATCCATATATATTAGTATTAGGGGCATCAATAGTAGATATAATAGGCTTTAGTAGAAAAAAATATCATGGAAAGGACTCCATACCTGGAAATATTAAAATATCCTTAGGTGGAGTATGCAGAAATATTGCAGAGAATTTAGCAAGAGTTAATGTTAATACTGAGTTCATTTCTATTTTAGGTGGAGATGATCAAGGTAGAAATATTTTGGAGAATTCAAAAAAAATAGGGTATAGCATGAAACATTCTTTGATTTTAGAGAATGAATATACACCAACATATATGGCTATTTTAAATGAGGATGGGGAAATGGAATCTGCAATAGTAGATATGGACAGCCTTAATAATATGAGGGCTAGTTTTATAGATTCAAAGGCACATATAATTGAAAATGCAGAATATACAATATTAGATTCAGATAATCCAAAATTACTAGAATATATTTTGAAAAATTTTCAAGGGAAAACTAAATTTATTTTAGACCCTGTTTCAGCTACTAAAGCAGAAAAAATTAAACATTTGGTTAAATATTTTCATACTATTAAACCAAACAGATTAGAAGCTGAGGTTTTATGTGGATTTAAAATAGAGAATAATGAAGATTTAAAAAAAGCTGCAGAGTACTTTTTATCTTTAGGAGTAAAGAATGTATTTATAAGTCTTGATGCAGAGGGGATATATTATAAGAATTATAAAGACGTAGGTAAGATTTCTACTAATACTGTAGAAGTGAGAAATGTTACTGGCGCAGGAGATTCTTTTGTTGCAGGAGTTGGATATGGATATATGAATAATATGTCTATTAAAGATACTGTTAAGTATGCTATTGCCATGTCAACAATCACAATAACTCATGAGGACACTATAAATCCTTGTATGAGTGAAAACTTTGTTAATGAATATATAAAAAAGATGGAATGGTTAGAAGATTAATAGTTACATAATTTCACCTTTATTTCTTAAGATTAAATAAAATAAAATAGTTTCTTTTACATAAGATAAGTATATAAACTTGGAGGTGAAAGAAATGAGTAAAAAGCCAAAGAATAGTCATAAGAAAAATATAAATCATAATCCACAAGTTGAAAGTGTAAAAGCAGTTTATGGGGAACCAAAAGCAAAGGAACATGATCGTAGAGATTTTAAAATTTAATAGGGTTTTTAATAAGTTAAATTAGGAGGTTATCATTGATGACCTCCTAATTATAAATTATTTTTGTTTTAAAAAGGTAAAAAATAAATGAAGTAGGATTTATAAATTACTAATCACAATATGTATTTTTAGTATGGAAATATTGACAAAACTTATAATCTGATATAATATAGTTTTAAAAATCATATATAAAGCAATGATAAAGAGGAGTAAGGAATACAATATATAAAGAGAATGAAGGTCATAGGCTGCAAGCCTTCTATATTAGAGTATCCTGAAGGTAGCTTTTGAGCATCTTTACTGAAACTAAGTAAGTAAAGACGGCTGTCTTAGTCGTTATAAAATAAAGAGCTTATCATAATAGAGTATGGTAAGAAAAAAGGTGGTACCGCGAGTCTTCGTCCTTTTGTGATGAAGGCTCTTTTTTTATTCTTTAAAATAAAAAATAATCTTAATAGTGTTTATATATCTTTGCTTATAAAATATTAAATACTATTAAATTTAAAATATTAAGAAAATAAAGGAGGAAATTATATGTCAGAAAATAAGAATTTAGCAACGACATATAACCCAAAGGAATTCGAAGAAAGAATTTATAAAACTTGGGAAGAAAAAAAATATTTCACACCAATAATTGATAAAAATAAGAAGCCATTTTCAATAGTTATGCCACCGCCAAATATAACAGGAAAGCTTCATTTAGGGCATGCCCTTGATAATACACTTCAAGATATGCTAATAAGATTTAAAAGAATGCAAGGTTATTGTACTTTATGGCTTCCAGGTCAAGACCATGCTTCCATAGCAACTGAAGTTAAGGTTGAAAATGAACTTTTAAAGCAAGGTTTAGTTAAAAAGGAAATGGGAAGAGAAGCATTCTTAGGAAAAGTTTGGGAATGGTCTGATGAATATAGGGATACTATAAGAAATCAGCTTAAGAAAGTGGGAGTTTCTTGTGATTTTTCAAGAGAAGCTTTTACAATGGATGAAAACCTAAATAAAGCTGTTAGAACGGTTTTTGTAAAGCTATATAATGAAGGCTTAATTTATCAAGGAAACAGAATAACTAACTGGTGTCCTAAATGTACTACAGCTCTTTCAGATGCTGAAATAGAGTATGAAGAAAAAGAAGGAAGTTTTTGGCATATAAATTATCCATTAGCTGATGGAAATGGATATCTAGAAATTGCAACTACAAGACCTGAAACATTACTTGGAGATACCGCTGTAGCTGTGAATCCAAATGATGATAGATTCAAACATTTAATAGGAAAAACATTAAAGCTACCATTAACAGATAGAGAAATTCCTATAGTTGGAGATGATTATGTAGAGATTGAATTTGGAACTGGTGCTGTTAAAATAACTCCAGCACATGACCCAAATGATTTCCAAGTAGGACTTAGACATAACCTACCACAAATAAGAGTTATGGATGATAATGGTATTATTAATGAGTTAGGTGGAAAATATAAAGGTTTAGATAGATATGAAGCTAGAAAACAAATGGTTAAAGATTTAGAGGAGTTAGGTCTATTAGTAAAAGTTAAACCTCATAATCATAATGTTGGAACTCATGATAGATGTGGAACTACAGTTGAACCTATAATTTCAAAGCAATGGTATGTTAAAATGGAATCTTTAGCAAAACCAGCAATTGAAGCAGTTAAAACTAATAAGACTAAGTTTGTTCCAGAAAGATTTGATAAAATATATTTCAACTGGATGGAAAACATTCAAGATTGGTGTATATCAAGACAATTATGGTGGGGACATAGAATCCCAGTTTGGTACTGTAATGATTGTAGAGAAATGATAGTTCAAGAAAATGCACCAGAAATTTGTCCTAAGTGTGGATCAATTCACTTAAATCAAGATGAAGATGTATTAGATACTTGGTTCTCATCAGCACTATGGCCTTTTTCAACTTTAGGTTGGCCAAATAAAACAGAGGATTTAGAATATTTCTATCCAACAAATGTATTAGTTACTGGATATGATATTATCTTCTTCTGGGTTGCAAGAATGATATTCTCTGGAATACACAATATGGATGAAACTCCATTTGATACAGTTTTAATTCATGGTATTATAAGAGATGCTCAAGGAAGAAAAATGAGTAAATCTTTAGGCAATGGGGTAGATCCACTTGAGGTTATAGATGAATATGGAGCAGATGCTTTAAGATTTATGCTTGTTACTGGAAACTCTCCAGGAAATGATATAAGATATATTCCAGAAAGAGTTGAATCCGCTAGAAACTTTGCCAATAAGATGTGGAATGCTTCAAGATTTGTTATGATGAATCTTGATAAAGAAATAATGGATAAATATTCAGATTGCAAAGAATATAGCTTAGCTGATAAATACATTCTTTCAAAAATGAATTCCTTAGTTAAAGAAGTAACTGATAATATGGAAAAGTATGAACTTGGAATAGCTCTTCAAAAGGTTTATGACTTTATGTGGACAGAGTTTTGCGATTGGTATATAGAATTAGTTAAGGGAGTTTTATATGGTGAAGATGAAAAACAAAAAGGCATAGTTTACAATGTTTTAAGTGAAGTTCTTCAAACAGGACTTAAGCTTTTACACCCAGTAATGCCATTTATAACTGAAGAAATATACACTACTTTAACTGATGGTGAATCAATAGTAACTTCAAATTGGCCAGAATATAATGAAGACTTAAATAACGAAAAAGCTGAAAAGGATATGGACTTTATAATTGAAGCTATTAAGGGATTAAGAAATGTTAGAGCTGAAATGAATGTTCCACCATCAAGAAAAGCTAAAGTTATAGCTTATGCCACAAGTGAAGCAAAAGATGCATTTACAGCAGGAGTTCATTATATAGAAAAATTAGCATCTGCAGCAGAAGTTGCATTTATAGAAGATAAAGCACAAGTTCCACAAAATGCAGTATCACTAGTTGTTAAAGGTGGAGAGTTATTTATGCCACTTTTAGACCTAGTAGATAAAGAAAAAGAACTTGAAAGATTAAATAAAGAAAAGAAGAAGTTAGAAGGCGAAGTAGAAAGAATAGATAAAAAGTTATCTAATCAAGGTTTTGTAGCTAAGGCACCACAAGCAGTAATTGATGGAGAAAAAGAAAAAAGAGAAAAATATCAAGAAATGCTTGAAGCAGTTTTAGTTAGAATAGATGCTTTAAAATAAAATTAAGAGTAAAAAATATAAATTTAATTTAATGAAAGTTTAGCAATACTAAAAAACAGATGATTTTATTTTCATCTGTTTTTTAGTATTTAATAATATGGTAAAAGTTAAAGAAAAAATCTTAAATAGAAAAGTAAGAGTAATTTATAACTTTTAGCTTATTCCCATTTTTTTAAAGGCTTGTCCGTAAATTGATAAATCAACATTTTGCTCAATTATTTTAATTAAACTACCTATTCCTTTTAAGTGAATATGGAGTTTAATGCTTACTTGATTAGATTTTAATATTATTTCTTTTGATGATGGATTGAAAGAGATAGATTTAAGTTGATTCCATTGAATTTCTTTATTTTTACCAGAGAGACCTGTATAAAATATTTTTTCTGAAGTTACTTCTACCATAATATTACGGGTGTACATTACTAGTAATAATCCTAGTAGAAAAAAAAGTGCAAATATAACTAAAATATATATGGCATCTTTACTCAGAAGTGAATTATTTATCAATCCTAAAACAATAACCGATAGAGATGCAAACAATGATAAAATTCCTACAACTCCATATACTTTATTCATTTTTAATATTATTTTCCCATCTGGGGTAGGAATAATTTCTTGATTAATACCATTATCCAATATCTTCATAAATGATCTTATTAAAAAACGTATAATATTTTTCCTCCAATTCAATAATTTATATTAATATATAACCAAATATGTATTTTTATGTTAAACTATATTATTAATTATATATTCTATGTAAAGTATTGTCTATATAAATCAAATAATTCATATCAATTAGAAAAAGATTTCTTATATGGCTAAAAGCTAAGGATTCATTAGATAATAATAGATAAATATTGATAAAGGAAGTTATTTAAAGTCTTTTAGGTTAATTAACAAGAAGTCTTACAAAGATATAATAAAAATAGTACTAAGTTTATTGTATAAACTATAAATTATTTATAAAAAAATAATTATATTAAGTAATAGTTAAATAAAAAACTTTTAATTAAAGGAGGTATTGAATTGGATAAATGGGAATATAAAAGCATTAAGTTTGAAACAAAAGGCTTTATGGGTGGTATATTGGAGATTGAAGAATTCAATCATCAACTTAACAATTTTGGTGAAGAAGGTTGGGAATTAGTATCTTGTGTTTCTACCAGCCAAGGGCAAGGAACAACAAGGGAAGTAATAGCTATTTTTAAAAGAAAAAAATTTTGATTATAATAAAATATTTGAAATAAACTAAAAAAGATAAATCATAATGATAATTTAATTAGCAAAAAATTGAGAAGAAAAAGAAATTGTTTATGATAGAGTAAAGAAAATTATACAATGGAGGAAGTAGTATGGCAAGACTAGATGTTCGTAAAATGATTTTTGCAAGTGTTTATCCACTTTATATTGAAAAGGCGGAGAAAAAAGGACGTACAAAAGAAGAGGTTGATGAAATTATTCGTTGGTTAACATCATATAGTCAAGAAGCTTTAGAAGAAAAGATAGAGAATAATATAGACTTTGAAACCTTTTTTACATATGCGCCAGAGCTAAATCCAGATAGAGCTTTAATTAAAGGCAGCATTTGTGGGGTTAAATTGGAAGAAATCGAAGATCCAATTATGAAGGAAATTAGATATTTAGATAAGCTAATTGATGAGTTAGCAAAAGGAAAAGTTATGAATAAGATTTTACGTAAAAATATTTAAAAATAAAACACTGATTTTATATAGAAAATAAAATCAGTGTTTTTAATTTATTGATTTTAAAATAATTGCAAAATAGTATTTGCAATGCTGCTATCTGGATTTTCCTTAAGTACCTCTTCTGCTTTTTTAATAGCTTCATAAGGATTTAAAAAGCTATTTTGCAGGGTAGAAAATATAAGTAACCATTCTTTATATTTAATATTATTTGAATAGTTTAAGCACTTTTTTATATGAGTAAAAGCTAAGGATTCATAGTTTAAAGGCGTTAAAACTACAAATATGTAATAAGACATTAAATAATGTGTATAAGCTAACTCATCACAATTATTACTCTCTTCAAGTGAATATATTTTATTTATAAGCCAAAAATAAAAGTTGTTTTTCATATAATAATCATAATTCTTCAATTCTATTAGATGTTCTTCATTTATTTCATAAATAGATACGCCATCTAAATTGAATTTAAAAATTTCATTTAAATCGTTCATAATAGGCTCCTTCTTTAGGTTTTATATTTATT
>JAQCTH010000016.1:0-4696 GCA_027686065.1 Clostridiaceae bacterium AF10-41 | reverse complement strand
GGGTAATTAATAGTTGAATTATTTATCATTATGAAGAAATAGGAGATATAAAAATGAAAGATTTTAATATATGGTGGCAGCCATTTAGATCATTAGGTGAAAAGAGCTTTATAAGAAATTTAATTGTAAGTTTATTAGTATTATTTTATTTGATATTTATACCAGTAGTAATGATAAATAAAATAAATATATTAAATGGATTTTTAATAATTATTACAATTATAATAAATATTTTACTTATTATAATTGGGTACTTTTTAGGTAAGAAGTTATGGAAAAAAGGCGAAAGAATTAAATAAATATTAATCATAGAAAGAGTGGATAACTTATGACAGGATGGATAATTTATAGTGGAACATTAAACATTCCTAAAATAAATAAGCTTGTAGAATCATTAGTGGTTGAAGGCGAGAAGTTAAATATAAAACTAAATGAAGTTAAAAACACAGAAATAGTACCTACATATAATAATGAAGGAAAAGCTGAGCTTTTATATTTAAAGGAGTTTGAAAGCCCCAAATTTATTATATTTTGGGACAAAGATGTATTATTAGCAAGGCACTTAGAAAAGATGGGATTTAAGGTCTTTAATTCAAGTAAAGCAATTGAATATTGTGATCATAAGGGGTTAATGCATTTAGAGCTTTCTAATAGCGATATACAAATGCCGAGAACAATATTATCACCAATGATATTTGATTATTTATTAAATAGTGAAGATTATTTAGTAAAATGTTTTGATGAGCTTGGAAAAGATGTAATAATAAAGGAATCAAAGGGTTCCTTTGGAATGCAGGTATATTCAATAAAAAATAAAGAAAATTTTATTAAAAAGGTTATGGAGTTAAATAAAAGAAATGTAGATTTTATTATGCAAGAAAATATAAAAAGTAGTTATGGAAAAGATATAAGGGTAAATATTATAGGAGATAAAGTAATAGGGGCTATGCTTAGGGAATCTGATAAAGATTTTAGAGCAAATATTTCTCAAGGTGGAAAAGGTAAATTAGTAAATTTAACAAAGGAACAAGAAGAACTTGCACTAAAGGCACATAAGGTGCTAGGTCTAGATTTTTCAGGTGTAGACTTATTATTTGGTAAAGATAATAAACCTATATTATGTGAAGTAAACTCGAATTTAAACTTCTTAAGCTTTGAAGAACTTTGGGGAAGAAGCTTTGGAGGCGAAATACTAAAATATATATTAGAGGAAGGTTTATGATTAAAGGATTAGTTATTTATGATGAAGTAGATGCAGACAAAAATAAAAGTTATATAAATTGGTTAATAGAAGATGGTAAAAAGTATGATTTACAATTAGAACTAATACTAGCAAGTAATATTAATTATGAAAATATAAGAGAAAAATATAAGTTTGCTATAAATAGATCAAGAAATTTTAATATAACTTATAATCTGGAGGTATTAGGCTTAAGGATTTTTAATAAATATGATTTTTGCAAGCTTGGAAATGATAAATTAGAAGCATATAACTTTATAGAAGCTTTAGGAATTAAGTATCCCCAAATTTATAGAAGTATTGAAGAGTTAAATAGTAATGAAAAGATAATAGAAAAACCTAAAAATGGTCATGGTGGAATAGGTGTAAATATATTAAAGGATTTTGATTCTTTAGATTTTAATAAAAATGTTTATCAAGATTTTATTCAAAATTATGTAGGAGATATAAGATTTTATATAATAAATAATAATATAGTTAATTCAGTAATTAGGCTTCCTAAAGAAGATGAAATCTTATCTAATTTTTCAAGGGGTGGCAATGTTGAACTATATAAATATTCATATTTGCAAAAAGAGATAATAGAAAAAATACTAAGTAATATAGACATAGATTTCGGTGGAATTGACTTCTTACTTTTAGAAAATGGTGAAATATTATTTAATGAATTTGAAGATGCAGTTGGAAGTAGAATGTTAAGTTATTTAGGTGTAAATAATACTATGAAATTATTTTTAGAGCATATAAGAAAAAGTGTTAAAGGAATGAAATAGATATGAAGGATTTAAAAACATTAAAGTATTTAGAGAAACTAAGGGTTTTAGGTTCAAATTATGGGTTAGAACGTACAGAGAGATTATTAGATTTGCTCGGAAATCCACATAAAAAACTAAAACTTATACATATAGCTGGAACAAATGGAAAGGGATCTACATCTTCTATATTAGGTAAAGTTTTAATTGAGCATGGGTATAAAGTAGGATTTTTTAATTCACCACATTTAGAAGAAATAGAAGAAATAATAAGAATAAATGATAATAATATAGCTGAAGAGGAGTTAGTGAATCTATTAGATGAAATAAAGCCGTATGTTAATAAAGTAGTAAAAGAAGGATACAAGCATCCAACTGAATTTGAAGTATTAACTTGTGTAATGTTCTTATATTTATATAGGCAAGAGGTTGATTTTGGAGTGATAGAAGTAGGTCTTGGAGGAAGATTAGATTCAACAAATGTAATTACACCAATTTTATCAATAATAACATCTATAAGCTTAGATCACACCAATATTTTAGGAAACACAGTAGAAGAAATAACTAGTGAAAAGGTAGGAATAATAAAGGGAAATATTCCAGTTATAACTTGTAATCAAAAAGATGAGGTTACTGATATTATAAAAAGTAAAGCATTATTAACAAATTCTAAATTAACTATTGTAGATTTAAATGAATTTAATTTATTGGAAATAGTAAATGATGATATTCCTTATCAAAGAGTTTCAATTAATTTTAATAATAATAAATATACTTTAGATTTAGCTTTGCTTGGTAAACATCAAATAATTAATTTATCTTTAGCAATTAAAGTACTAGAAGAACTTCAAAATTTAAATTATATAAATGTAGAAATTAATAAGTTATATGAAGGTGTAAAAAGTGTTAAATGGAAAGGAAGACTTGAAGTATTAAAGAAAGATCCATACATAGTAATTGATGGAGCTCATAATATTTCAGGAATAGAATTTCTTAAAAGCAATATAGAAGAATATTTTAAATATAAAAATTTATACTTGATACTTGGAATTTTAAACGATAAAAATGTTGAAGAAATGGTAAAATTAATATCACCTTTAGCTACTGAAGTTTATACTGTGACACCTAATTCAATAAGAGCAGCTAGTGCAAATGAGTTAAAAGAAATAGTATTAAAGTATAACAATAATTGTATTGCTTTTAATGATTATAATAAGGCAATTCAACTATCATTAAGTAAAGCAAATAAGGATGATTTAATAATTGTATCAGGTTCACTTTATATGATAGGAGAAATAAGAAAGATATTAACTAACATATAAGGAAATTTATATATTTTTAATGTCAGATAACATAATTAATGCATATTTTATATTGAGGTGATTAATATGAAAATAGTGCTTGATTATGGACACTGTTTATCGGGAGCTGATACTGGAGCAGTAGGAAATGGATATAGAGAAGAGGTTTGTACAAGAGAAATAGGTAAAAGAATAAAAAGTAAATTAGAAAATTTAGGTCATAATATTATAGTTGTATCACCAGATTATGCATCAAGTGTATCTGAAAGCTTAAGAATTAGAGTTTCATCCGCTAATTCAGCAGGTGCAGATATTTCAATATCAATTCATTTAAATGCAGGTGGAGGACGAGGAACTGAAATTTATACTAAAAATGGTTCTATTCTTAGTGAGGCATCTAATATCTTAAAAGAAATGAATTCTATAGGATATATAAATAGGGGAGTTAAAGATGGAAGTGAACTAGCTTTGGTTGGAGGAGTAAGAATCAAATCAATGCTAGTAGAATGCTGTTTTATTGATTCTAGTGATATGAGTATATATGATCCGGAAAAAATAGCAACAGCAATAGTGAAAGGGTTAGTTGGAAAAGACACATCTTCACCAAGTACTCCAAGGGAACCTGTAAATCCATCAACTCCTTCACAAAATGGTGATAGATATTTAAATTTAAATAAATCAGTAAGCAGTTGGAGAGTATATCCTTTAAATAAGGCACCTATAATAGGCAACGAAGTAGGAACTTTAGCACCAGCAAGATATGGAGGATTATCTTATAAGATATTAGGAAATCCTCAAAGTAACGTTTACACTATAGAAACAGTAACTTTTGGAAAAGTAAATATATATGCTCCAAGGGATAATGATAGTAGTATAAGTAGTACAGCTTTATATGCTGAGGTTTATTCTGGACCTTCATCAGGAAGTACTTCAGGAAACTCTTCAACGTCAAAAAGATATTTGAATTTGAATAGTAATGTAACTAGTTGGAGAGTATATCCATTAAGTAAAAGTCCTGTAACAGGAAATGAAGTAGGTTTCTTAGCACCATCAAGATATGGAGGATTATCATATGAAATTTTAGGAAATCCTCAAAATAATGTTTATACTATTAATACAGAAACTTTTGGTAAAGTAAATATTTATGCACCAAGAGATAATGATAGTAGTATTACTAATAGTCCAGTATATTAAATTAAAATTTGAGGTGTGATTGATAAATTTATTTTATTAATTGCACCTTTGTTTTAAATTGCGAAGCATTTTTCAGTTCACAGTTCACAAGGCACAGTTTACAGTTTTTTTGATTTTATAGGTAACAGGTATCAGGGAACAAGCTCAATTATAGTCTGCTACACTTGACTAAGTTTTTAATTTTCCTCACCAATTATTTTTTACCAATA
>JAQCTH010000159.1 GCA_027686065.1 Clostridiaceae bacterium AF10-41 | reverse complement strand
TCTTATAAACCCATTTATATTTATCTCTGAATTCTCTTCTAAACAATTTTTTATTTTTTCAATTATAGTATTCATTTTATTCATACAATAAATCAAATTTTCACATTTCAATGATTCTTCACCTAATAATATCTTCATAATTTCTTCTTCAACTTCTATTACTTCTTCTTGTTTTAAAAAGAAATAATTTTCGGTTAAAAAATCAAACATTTCTTTTCCTTTATATTGTTCTATTACCACTCTATATAATACATTACTTATATATAAATTTATAATTTCTTTTACTCTCTCATTATAACCATCATCATCACATAATACTTTAACTATATGACTATCTAGTTCCACACTTTCTACTATTCCAATTTTTATGTCTTTTTTCTTTAGAATAGTTCGCAATTCTTGAATTTCACTTACAAAATCTATATCATCATTATAAACAAGTTTTAGTACAAGCATGGATTCCACTCCCTTCCTAGTAATAGTATGTATAAAAATTTAAACTATATTCAAAAAATATTTCTTATCAATCGACAAGATTAATATGCTAATTTATAATTAATTTATATTAATTATAAATTTAAAAGGAGCTTATTTATGATTTGCTTTGTTGATTATAGAATCTCAAATATAGAAAGAACTTCTCTTGAATCCTTTGGTTTATCAGTAGTAGAAGTACCACCTCATAATACTTTATATAAATCCATTAATGGCCATGTGGATATACAATTAAATATATTAGATAAAAAGTCGAAAAAAGTAATAATTCAGAAAGACATATCTTCTAATTTCAAGAAAAAACTTTCCAATTTAGATATAAATTTTATAGAAAGTAATCGTTCTTTAGAATATTCTTATCCTAATAATATTTTCTTAAATGCTCTAATATTAGAAAATTATTTTATTCACAATTTGAAATATAGTGATGAAAGCTTAATTCGCTCTCAAAGCTCAAAAAAGCTTATCAATGTAAAACAAGGCTATACTAAATGCGCTTGTTTACCTGTAAGTGAAAAGTCTCTTATAACTAGTGATATAGGGATATATAATACTTTAATAAATTATAACTTTGATATATTGCTACTTCCTCCTGGGGATATAATATTAGAAGGATTAGATTACGGTTTTATCGGTGGAAGTGGTGGCCTTATAGCTAAAGATAAAATGGCTTTCTTTGGTAATCTAAATTCATATATATATGGTGAAAAAGTATTAAATTTTTTAAATAAATACGGAGTTTCACCTATTTATTTAAAAGATGGCAAACTTCAAGATAGAGGAAGCCTTTTAATTCTATAGTCTTTTATATAATACGTCTTATATACATAAATGTTTCTAATAATAGCTTGACAATTTATTTATGATTTTATGTCTTTATCTAAAAAAGCTTAAAGAAATTTATATATCTTTAAGCTTTTTTTTATTTTAAATTTAAAATATCAAATTCTATTTTTTTTATTGTATTTCTTAAATCTTTAAAGTTTTTGTTATATTTCCCCTCTAATATATCTAATATAGTATATATTTCATTAATATTATTTTTATTTTCAAT
>JAQCTH010000158.1 GCA_027686065.1 Clostridiaceae bacterium AF10-41 | reverse complement strand
TTTTCTGTTCAATTTTCAAAGACCATTTTCTTCATCGCTCTTAAGCGACTTTTTTATTTTATCACTTATACATTTCCTTGTCAATAAGTTTTCTAAATTTTTCTTAAACTTATTAATTCGCTTTGCACTAGCAACGTAATATATAATATCATCTAAATACTATATTATAATTTTTATAAATACTTATTTACCATCTATTATTATATAATTGCTTTATATTTCTTTTATTTTCTTTGTTTTGTTCATATTGATATACAAGGTTATGTTTATTTTCTTTTTCAGATTATTCAGAGTATATCGTACTTTTGTAAATATGCTCCTTATTACAACTTATGCAATAAAAAGTATAATTTTGTTTGTAATTTCAAAATATTGTACATAGAAAATATCCTAAAAATATATGAGATTAGAATTCCTACCAAAGCAATATTAGGATCTGATTATGTAATAAATAAAATTGCTAACATAGTCTCTTCATTATTAACTTCCCATAATCTATCAAGCAAAGATGTTATATGTATAAGTATAGGGTTTCCTTGTATTCTTGATATTGAAAAAGGTACTTCAAAATTCTCTCCTAATTTTTATAATTAGGAAGATGTAAACATCGTAAAATTTATTGAAAGTACGTTAAATATCCCTATATTTATTGATAATGATGTGCGTGTTAACCTATATGGTGAACGATATTTTGTGGCTGGAAAAGATAAAGAAAATATTGTCTTATTAACATTAGGTACCCGATTAGCCTCAGCAGTAATAATTGATGGTCATATTTTATATGGAGCCACATCTAGTGTAGGTGAAATTGACCATATGAATATGTATCGCAATGGTCGTCCTTACAAATGTGGTGGTTCTGGATGTTTAGGCCGCTATGTTTCTACAATTGGAATGATTCAAACAGCAAAAGAGAAATTAAATAGAGGTGAGAACAGTATTATTTCAGATTGGATAGATCATAATTACAATAAAATTACAGCTAGTATGCTCTCTGAGACTTTCGATTTAGAAGATAATGTTGCTATTAGTACATTATATGAAACCGATGAATTATTAAGCTATGGAGGCTATGGATTAGTAAATGTCATAAACATGTATAATCCTAAAATAATAATAATTGGGGGAGGCATGTCTAAAGCTGGAGATAGATTATTAAAGAAAATAAAAGAAGTCATAAAAAATCACGTTTTAAAGATATCAACAGAAACTTGTTCAATATTTCCTGCTGACCTTGGATATTCTGCTAAAATGATAGGTGCTGCTTTCTACTCAAAATATTGTTATAAAAAAATTTAGATTAATAAAATATAGAAATTTTATATCCTATAAATCTTCTTAAATTTATAAATGCACTATATATTTTTATTTTACCATACTTTCCATTTACTTATGATGCTTAATATATTGATAATTAATATTAGTTGATATATAATATTGTTTATATATATATTAATTAATAAGGAGTGTATTAAATGAGTTCACAAGAAAAGACCATAAATAAATCACAAGAAATAATTTCACCTAAAAAGGTAAAATATCAATGCTTACATACACAAGAAGCTAGAGAGTGTACTTGTATAAGAAGTAAAGGATTAGTTTTAAGAAAATAAACAAATAATTTTATATAAAATAAAAAGACTTAAGATAAATCTTAAGTCTTTTTAGTAACCTG
>JAQCTH010000157.1 GCA_027686065.1 Clostridiaceae bacterium AF10-41 | reverse complement strand
ATTATATATGAGAGTGAAAGAATTGATATAGTTGACTTAAACCTAAATAATATTAATTATATCCAAGTTAGATGTTTTAAGAATGGTAGGTCTAAATCAGAACTAATAGTAAAAGAGATAATAAATAAAATTATAAAAAGTTAAGAAGTGTAACAATAGCAGTTTTTTAATATATTTTGTTCTAAAGGTTAAATGTTTACAATATTATATAATGAAAAGATACTAACAGCTTAATAATATATGTATCTTGAAAAGACACTTACAGCAATATTATAAGTTCATTTATAAGGATTTATATATTAATAAAAAAACGTGTCTTGTAGTAATTTTTAGGAGGGTAAGATGTCAGGGATATTAAGTAAATTAAGAGAAGAGTTATACAAAGTCTCGGAAATAGATGTAGATGAATATGAATCACTTAATTTAAATGAGATTGAAAAATTTATAGATAATATACTTTACTTTAGAAATGCTACAGAAGAAGAAATAATAGAAAATTTCAGAAGAATATTTTATTCAGGAACATCCTATGGTATAAAATTTTTATTTTTTATTAGAGATAAAGTTAATGGATTAGGGGAGAGAAGAGTGTTTAGGGTTCTTTTAAAATACTTAGGAAATGAACACCCAAAGTATATAGAGAATAACTTAACACTAATTCCTAAGTATGGTAGATGGGATGATTTATATTCTTTATTTAATACAAAACTTGAGGATGCGGTTATAGATTTATTTAAAAATCAAATACAGATTGATATAAATTCTAATAAACCATCAACTTTAGCTAAATGGTTAAAATCAGAAAATACTTCTTCAAAAGAATCAAGAATACTTGCTAATAAGACTAGAAAATTGCTTGGATATTCACCTAAAGAATACAGAAGGTTATTATCTAGTTTAAGAAGAAAAATAGATATAGTAGAAATAAATATAAGTAGAAGAGAGTATTCCAAAATAATTTATGAAAATCTTACAGAATTGAATATAAAGAAATATAAAAAAGTATTTTTAAAGAATGATAAAGTTAATTATGAAAAGTTTAGATCAGAAAATCCTAAAAAGGTGTTTATATTTAAATCTCTTGAGGATATAATTTCTATAATCAGAGAAAATTTAAATAATCCTAGTATAAACAGTATAGAAGATATGTATCTTAAGAACTTAGAATATCTAATTGATAAGAATACAAAGAATTTGAATTCTTTTGAAGATACTTTAATTATTAATGGACTTGAAGGAGAATTACTTATAAATAAAAATAGATATTTTGATATACTAATTTCAACAATCCTTTTGTATAATAAACTAAATTTAAACGGCTTTAAAAACTATTATATGTCCTTTAAAAAAAATCCTAAATTTAATAAATTAACCAACACTGATTATATAAGAGATATAAATACTATATTAAAAAATAATATAAATTATAACGTAAATTTATATTCCGCTTTGGATTTAGTATTATTTACTAGTATAAAAAAGAACTTAAAGTTTGAAGCTATACCTAAATCTATAATGTTCATATACAACAAATCGGAAGATATGAGTTTTAATGATCTTAAATATATTAGTGAAAAATGGATAAACTCAGGATTTGAAATGCCTAAAATAAAGATTTGGAACTTAAAAAACTTATCTTCAAAATTTTCAATATCATATAAAGATAACGTAGCAGTAATTAGTGGGTATAATAAATCCATTTGGAAATATCTTCTTGAATCTAAAGAAATAAATAATTCTAATATAATTATAGATAAATTTAATAATATTGAATATAATGATTTGATTATTTAGTCTTAAACAATGCAAATGCATTGTTTAAGATTAAATAACTTTACATAACTTTTAATATGTTTAATAAA
>JAQCTH010000156.1 GCA_027686065.1 Clostridiaceae bacterium AF10-41 | reverse complement strand
AGAGAACTTGGAGTTGATCCTCGAACCGTAGGCAAATATATAAACGGATATGTCAAACCTACAACTAGAAACTGCAAATCTAAAATAGAAGCTTTTGAGCCTATTATAAAAGAGCTTCTTAGCAGAGATTCAATTCAAGTATTTTATTATAAGCGCATTTTATGGCAATATCTTAAAGATAATCACGGACTAGATTGCGCACAATCTTCGTTTAGAAGATACATTTCTAATCACTCAGAATTTAATGAGTACTTTAATAATAGGAAAAGGGGACATATATCAAATACTTCGCCTATGAGGTATGAAACTGATAAAGGACAACAAGCACAATTGGACTGGAAAGAAAATATAGAATTTGTTTTAACTACAGGTGAAATTATTAATATAAATATTTTTGTACTAATCCTTTCGTATTCAAGGTTTAGGGTATATAAATTATCACTTGATAAAACACAAGACATACTATTATCTTTTTTAGATGAGTCATTCGAAATATTTGGAGGAGTACCAAAAGAATTATTAACAGATAACATGAAGACAGTTATGGATAAACCTAGAACCACTTATAATAAGGGCAAAGTAAACAATAAATTTCAACAATTTGCAGATGACTATGGATTTCATGTTCGTCCCTGCATAGCAGGAAGACCGAATACAAAAGCAAAGGTTGAGGCACCTATGAAATTATTGGATGAAATAAGAGCATATAATGGAACCTTAGATTATGAAGGTCTGCATAAGCTGGTTTCTGATTTAAACAATAGAATTAATAGTACATGTCATACATCAACTGGCAAAATACCTATATTGCATTTAGAAAAAGAGAAAGATTCCTTATCTGAACTGCCTAAAGACCAGATAAGGAATCACTACAAAATAATCACCACAAATGTTAAAGTAAATAGCCAAAGCATGATTTCATATAAATCAAACCTGTATTCTGTACCACCAGAATACATAGGCAAAAAACTAAAACTTCAAGTTTATGATGATCAACTACATTTGTATTATAGCACAAATTTAGTTACTATTCATAGAATACAAAATCAGAAGTTAAATTATCATGCTGATCATTATACTGAAATCAGTGCTTTAACATTTAATAAAAATTCATATGAAATGATAGAAATAGCTAGAAATAATTTAAAAATGATAGGAGAACTATATCAAAATGAATAGTACATATACACAACTCATAAATAATTTAGAATATTTGAAGATGAAGCAAATGATTACTCATTTGGACGAAGTTATTGATTTTACAACAAAGAATAATCTGTCTTTTGTTGATGCTCTTATTAAGCTTACAGCTCATGAAATTGACTATAAAGAAGCAAACATGATTAAATCTATGGTTAAGGTTGGAGCGTTTCCACATCAAAAAGAAATTAAAGAATTTGACTTTAATTTTCAACCTGGAATTAATAAAGATCAAATTATTGTATTTTTAGGTTCTAGTGGAGTTGGTAAAACACATCTGGCGACTTCTATTGGAATCGCGGCTGCGAAGCGACGTTACAGCACTTATTTCATTAAGTGCAATGATTTATTGCAACAGCTAAAGCGAGCAAATCTAGAGAATAGATTAGATGCTAGACTTAAACACTTTAGCAAATATAAACTTCTTATTATTGATGAATTGGGATATTTACCCATAGATAAAGAAGATTCAAAATTATTTTTCCAATTAATCGATATGAGATATGAGAAGAAAAGTACCATATTAACTACCAACATAAATTTTAACTCTTGGGATGATATTTTTTATGATCCTGTTATAGCTAATGCTATTTTAGATAGAGTTTTGCACCATGCTCACGTCGTTACAATTAATGGAAAGTCATATAGATTAAAAGATCATTTTAGACAAGAAGAAGATTAAAAAACTACATTCTTAAATGATCAAAAAGTTACATTTCTAG
>JAQCTH010000155.1 GCA_027686065.1 Clostridiaceae bacterium AF10-41 | reverse complement strand
TAAGAATATATATAACTATTTTTAAATTGAGTACTTAATTTTCCAGTTTTATCGTAATTAGCACATTCTGACCAAAGAATTTTATTATTATATATAGATAATCCTGATATAAAACTTTCTTTAACATCTATAGTACTTAAAATTTCAGAGGAAGTTAAATCATTAAGATTAAATAATATCAACTTATTTACAATTCTTCCATCAGGCTCTACGAACATTTTACTATATACAATTTTATTATCTGATGATATGTCTAAATAATTAGGAGTATAACTTACAAATGTAGGTATATCATACTTATTATTCAAAAAATTACTTTTATCTATGGATATTTCAGAATTAGTTTTTATATTTTTAGCATGTATTTCCCATTTATAAGAACGATTTGATATATCTTCTTTATAAGTATCATTTTCTATCCAAACAATCCAATCTTCATTAGATATAGCTTTTTTTATGAAATTATCTTTTGATGAAGTAGATATATTTGACTTCAGATTGGTTTTTAAATTATAACTATAAAAATTTATTTGATTAGTATCTGTACAGATAAATGAATCATCATCAATCTTACCTATAACAAATAAATCTTTGGGTAATGTAGTAATAGAGTAATCACCATTTATCATAGTTGCCTCAATATCTTTTGATTCATTCGATGTGCACCCTATTAGCAAATAACTGGTTAAAACCAGCAAAATTAGATTTTTAAAAAAAATCTTCATAATTCATAATCCTCCTTAATAATCATAATTCCTAACTAGAAAAGATATTAAATATCTTATATTTTTTAATTTTTATTACTTTACCAAACCATACCCATACCACTGTAATATGCGTTTCTAAATCCTGTTGAATATGTTCTTACGGAGCCATTTGAATCAGATATAGAACATGTTTTGTTTGGATCATTATATCCATATACTACGACATAATGTGCTATTCCGCCTGCATATTGAGGATGTATAGGATATGGATTACTTGAATTATGATTTAAATCTAAAATAACATTATAAGACTTGTCTATTGTCCATATAATATTACTCTCAACTTGATGTTGACTATTAATCCATTCTAAAGTGTATTTGTTTCCTGGAGCGTAATAATCTAATACTGTACTCCATCTTGAAGTAAAGTCTGTACCTGAAGTTGTAGTATATAAATTACCAGCTAAAGTGGCTTGAGTAGGTATAGAACCACCACCAAACGTTGAAATGTATCCTTGAATTAAATTCTGAGCAGATGCAGGGCCACAGTAGTAACTATTTGATTGAACATTAGTTCCTACTCTATTTGTTTTTGCCCCACCCCAACTTCTTAGCATTTTTATAGAATTATAATGCTCATCAGCTAATTTTCTTTTTTCGGATAATATATCTTTTTGTTCTTCTGGTAAAGGATTATTTTTTATATATTCCTGCTTTTCCTCTTGTGACATTGGTTCATTAATAGTAGAAGCATGAGCATTTATGGATAGAATAGAAAATATGCTTAGTGATAATGCTAAAGTTTTTAATTTTTTATTCATTATAATATCTCCTCGTTTAAAATAATGTCTTTGCAAAGATAAGTATAATATATCATAAATTGGAAAAAAGTAAATAATATAGCATATTATTTACTTATAATGTAATATAATTGTAAATAATAAACTTTAGATTTATATAACTATTATCTGTAATAAATTGTTTTAGGCTTAGCTTTATGCAGAGAATAGAGTGTTTAATATATATAAGATAAAGAAGCTATTAATAATTTAATAGAAAACTTAAAATTTAATTACTTATAAAGCCTTAATAATCCTATCCTATGAGTTTCTTTTCAATATTACTATAATCATAATCACGGCTCTTAAAATTATTAAATTTAAGCTTTATTACTTTAAATTTTCCTTAATTATGCGATAATTTTGCTTCATAAAATTACATTCTTACTGAGAAAGAATCTATAAAAAATAATAATGTAGAAAGTTATTTAAAT
>JAQCTH010000154.1 GCA_027686065.1 Clostridiaceae bacterium AF10-41 | reverse complement strand
TTGCAATTTCTTATATTAAATTTAAAAATTAGTCTAAGTTTATATAATGAGGTAGAGTATCTGCCTCATTTTTTTGGTTTTCAAATAAACATACATGAAATTTAATAAATAATTATTAATTCTCAATTCTCAATTATTTATATGGATTATTAATTAAAACATATATATAATAAAATAAAGAATTTACTTATTTAAAATATAGTAAACTAGAGGTGATGGAATGGATAACTATAATTTTATAAATGACTTATTTGAAAAAATAAATGAAGAAAATAATAAAATAGTTCCAGCTAATATAATGTTAATTGGTAAAACTGGGGTAGGAAAGAGTACTTTAATAAATAATATTTTTAGAGAAAATTTAGCTAAAACAGGAGTAGGACGACCAGTTACTGAACATCTTAAAAAGATAACAAAAGAAGGAGTCCCTATAAACTTATATGATAGCAGGGGATTAGAGTTAGATAAAGAGATTCAAGATAAAGTAAGAAGTGATATAAATAATGAAATAGATAGAATACATAGAAATAAGGACATTAATTCCGAAGATTTAATACATGTTGTTTGGTATTGTATTAATTCAGCTTCAAATAGAATAGAAAGTTTTGAGATTGAATGGATAAAAAATTTATCCCAAAAGGTACCTGTTATTATTGTATTAACTCAAAGTTTTACTGATAGTTCCATAGAACTTGAAAAGTATATAGATAATATGAACTTAAATATTAGAGGAATGCAAAGAATTCTTGCAGAGCCAATAAAATTTGGAAATATAGAGATACCAAGATTTGGACTTAGTGAACTAGTAGAAAAAACTTATCAAGTTTTACCACAAGGAATAAGAAGGGCTTTTAACAATGCCCAGAAGGTAGATTTAAAAAGAAAAGTAGATGCTGCTACCAAATGGGCTTTAGGGTATATTGGAACTTCCTTCGGGGTTGGTTTTTCGCCTATTCCTTTTTCAGATTCAGCAATTCTTATACCAGCACAAGTAGGAATGCTTGCACATATTACAACCATTTTTGGTGTTAAAGTAGATAAAGATTTATTAATAGCAATAGCTTCAGGGGTAGGAGGAATTGCAGGTGCAACTATCGCAGGAAAAACTATAGTTAGTAATCTTTTGAAGTTAATACCAGTTGCGGGGACTATTATCGGAGGCGCAATAAGTGGTACAACAGCAAGTACATTAACAACAGCCTTAGCTTTTTCTTATATTGAAGTAATGAAGAGGGTAGCTTCTAACCAATATGAAGGAAAAACAACCGAAGGTGAAGAAATATCACAAATGATGTACGAAGAATTAAAAAAGCATTTTAATAAAAAGTAATTAGAATGCTTTTTGACCTAAATAATATATTAATGCAAGAGCGATAGACATAAATAATAATACTGTAAGCTTTTTTAAATTTAATTCATGACTTAATAGCATTAATAAAATTTCAAATATGCAGATTAATATAATTCCTAGTAAGGATAATTCTAATGCTAAAATAAAAAATATAAAATAATAACCTATAAATTTGAAAAAATAAGTAAAAATTAGTATAAAGATACTAATTAAAATCACTATAACTAATGGAGATAATTTATACTTTAGTGACTTTTTATTTTTAAAAGTCCAAAATTCATAGATAAAAAAAACTATTAATAGGATGAATTTTAAAGTGTTAGATAGACTATACAATACTAGTTCCTCCAATAGATTTATATAAATTTAGCTATAATACTATTATAGCTTATGTAGTAAAAAACTTTTTAATATTCATATTAGCCCAAAATATTAAAAATAAGGCTATAGCTGTAAATGTTATAGCATATACATAATCTTGTACATTATCATTCAGTAAGTTGTTAATAACAGCTCCAAGGATTGAAAATCCTAAAGAGTTTTCAAAAACTATCTCTAATTCAATAGATCTAAAATTAAATTTTTTTAAATATGAGGTAATAACTTCTTTAAATATTTTAAATTCTGCTAATGATTGTTTATTTATTTTATTAAGGAAGTCATCGTATAAAAATGGTATATATAGTGTATTTATAAAATAAAAATAAACT
>JAQCTH010000153.1 GCA_027686065.1 Clostridiaceae bacterium AF10-41 | reverse complement strand
AATGGAGAAAAAATTTTTAATTTCTTTAAAAATTTTATGAAAAATGTAGAAAATAAATTTGAGTATAAAATATATAAAGATAATGAAGTTTTTAAAGATTTTCATTGTATTAATTTAAGTAATCTTGAAAAAATCTATTCTTCAATATCCTTTAAAAATCCAAATGAACTACTTGATGAATTTTTTACTGTTAAAGATAAACAGGATAGACTTTTAAATAGATCCACAGATTTACAAAAATTAATTTCAACTAATATAGATAGATGTAATAATAAATCTAAAAAATTAAAAAATATTCTTGAAGAATGTGCTGAAAAAGAAAAGTACAGAATTAATGGTGATTTGTTAACTTCTTATATATATATGATAAAAAAAGGACTAAAAGAAATATCATTATTAAATTTTTATAGCGATAAAGAGGAGTATTTAACTATAAAACTAGATGAAAACAAGACCCCATCTGAAAATATACAATCTCTTTATAAAAAATATAATAAATTGAAAAAATCTGAAGAATCCGCATTGGGACAATTAGAAAAAAATGAAGAAGAACTTCAATACTTGAATTCCGTTATGACCAATATATTAAATTGTGAAAACTATATTGAAATAGATGATATAAAAAAAGAATTGATTGAAACTGGGTATTTAAGATTTAAAAATACTGGTAAGAGTAATAAAAAAGATAAATCTTCTAAGCCTATGCATATAATTTCTTCTGATGGAATTGATATTTATATTGGTAAAAATAATATTCAGAATGACTACTTAACATTAAAATTTGCAAATAAAAATCATATGTGGTTTCATACAAAGAATATACCTGGCTCACACGTTATACTTTGTAGTGATAATCCATCTGATATAGCTTTAGAAGAAGCTGGAATACTTGCGTCTTACTATAGTAAGGCTAAAAATTCCACAAAAGTTCCGGTGGATTATACTAAGGTAAAAAACTTAAAGAAACCTAATGGTTCAAAACCTGGTATGGTTATATATCATACTAATTACACTTTATATACAGAGCCATCATTATACAACACTTTGAAATTTGAAGGAAACAAAATATTAAACAAGGAACATGTGTCAGAGAACAAGTAACAAAGTGACAGGTATCAGGTAATGGGTGTAAGGGAACAGGTATCAAGGAACAAGCTCAATTATAGTCTGCTACGCTTAACTAAATTTTTAATTTCCCTAACCAATTATTTTTTATCAATAACTTAATTTATTCTTAATTTAAATTCTTAATATAAGTTAGCGAAGGCAAATAGACGGTGAAATAAGCATATAGCGAGAAAATAGAAGTACTTGATGAAGGAAGAGCTACTACGCCTTAGTGTTGTTGGTTTGTCTGAGCGCAGCGAGTTTACCCAAAACTCTTGGCATAGTAGTTCTGCCAGCCTAGTACTTCTTTTCGTAGCTATTTAGCTTATGAAACATATCTATTTATCGTAGCCTTTATATTGGCAATTTAATACTATTGCCTAATATATTTAAATTGCACACTAAGAAATACCGTGAAATTCATTACTAAATAATACGGTATTTATGTAAATATGTTTTTATTTTGTTTTCATAGTATAAGAATCATATTTAACCTAGAATGATTTTATTTTTTTGTTTTTGAATTTAATAACATTGCTATAACAAAGCATATAATACTTGGAATTAAAAATATTATGCCATGAATTATGTTATAAACAGATAATGGTGTTGAAGCGTAAGGACTAGAGTTAGTATAATAATCATAACGTAAATACACTAAACCTCCAAAAAAGCATATCAATAATATAATCCCAGTTATAAATGAAATCTTTATTAAAATGGATTTTATTCCTCTATTATCCATTATTTCACCTCTTTTTACTATTACAAAATAATTATAACATATTTTGTAAATACAGTACTATTCAATTTTCAAAACCTTATATTAGTATCATACATAATTTATAGATTATAATTTCAGTATTCATTTAAATAAATTCTAGTTTAAACAAATATTGCCTTTCTAATTTTAAATTCCTTTACCATAGTATAACTATGCGCTATATTACTATGAACTATAATTTTTTAAATCTTACGGTATCTTTGATTTTGAAATTCTATATT
>JAQCTH010000152.1 GCA_027686065.1 Clostridiaceae bacterium AF10-41 | reverse complement strand
TATAAATCATTGGTCTGATATATATTATCCATTTATCTTTAAAAATATTAAAAATAAGAAGATAATAATAAATTATCATGGGTCAGATTTAGTATCAAGTAATAAATTTAAAAAATTAAATAATAGTATTGGACTTAATTTAATTCCAAGGAATTCTGAGGTAATTGTCCCATCAGACTATTTTAAGAAAATTATATCTAGAAAGATTATAAATAATATATCTATTATTCCATCGGGAGGGATAGATACTAAAATATTTTACAAATATAAAAGTAAATATAGAGAGAATGATAAAATAAAAATAGGCTTTTGTTCAGGACTAACCTATGGTAAGGGATACGATATTTTAATGAAGATAGCTAAAGGGTTAGAAAGTAATAGTTCCAATATAGAGTTTCATATTATAAGATATGGTGATAAATTAGCGGATTTTGAAAAATATATTGAAGAAAATAATTTAGGTAAATATATTAAATATTATAGTATTTTAGAAAAGTGTGAAATGCCAGGGTATTATAATAATATTGATTATTTATTATTACCAACTAGATCAGAATCGTTAGGATTAGTAGCATTAGAGGCTATGGCTTGTGGAACACCAGTTATCGGTACAAATGACTTTGCAATACCTGAATATATAAAAGACAATATAAATGGATTTTTATTTAACATAGATCAAATAGAGGAAATCTTAGATAAAATAAACTCTTTCAATAAATTAAATAATTATTATAACGAATTATCTGAATCGGCTATAATTGAAGTTAAAAATAGATATAGTAAAGAAATTTGTAAAGTTAGTTATTTTAATTTAATAAATAAATTTTAAATTAATGAGGTATTATATGAAAAAAATAGTTATGATAGAGAGTCAAGAATTTTTTTCGGATGTAAAGATAGGAGCTCATCATTATGCTGAAAGATTTGCTGATAATGGATATGAGGTATTATGGATATCACCAGCATTCACACCAATTCATAAGTTTAATAAATCTATAAAAATAGATGAAAGAAAAAGACTAAACTCATCTGAAAGAGTTGAATTAGCTAAGAATATATATGGCTATTCTCCAAAAGTTTTTATTCCTTTTGTAGGAGCTAAAATATTTAATTCTAAGTTTATAGGAAAAATATACTTATATACGGCTTTTCCCACAATTAGAGCAACATTAAAAAAATTAGGCTTTTTAGAGGTTGACATATTGTGGGTTTCAAATATAAAAATGTATTATATAAAAGATATAATTAAATATAATAAATTAATACATAGAATAGCAGATGATAAAAAAGGCTTTAGTAATTTCTTTAAGACTTTAGAATCATTTGAGAGAGATCTAATAAGAAAAGCTGATTTAGTTTATGCTACATCTACGAAGTTAATTGAAAAGTTTTCAGATGTTAGACAAGATATTAAATATTTACCTAATGGAGTTAATTGCCAGGATTTTATTCCAAAAGATTTATCTTATCCAAAAGATATAGAGGATTTGAAGAATAAAAAAATATGCATATATATAGGAGCCATTGCAGAATGGCTTGATTTTGAAAAGATAGTGTATTCAATAGAAACTTTAAAACAGGTTAATTTTATATTTATAGGACCTAGACATGTAGAATTTTCCAATATAGAAGAGTATCCTAATGTAAGGTATTTGGGAAAAAAGAATTATAAGGATTTAATTAACTATTTAAAAGTATCTAATGTAGCATGGATACCTTTTATGAAAAATGATTTAACAGATGCTATAAATCCAGTTAAACTATATGAATATTTATCAGCCGGAGTACCAACAGTTACAACAAAATTACGAGAAATAGAGGATATAAGTGGACCATTTAGAATCTCAAGTACAAAAGAAGAATTAGTGAAAGATATAAATGATTGTATATATGGTTGTTATAATAAGGAAGATTTAATAAGTTATGCTAAAAAGAATACTTGGGACGAAAGATTTAAGATAATTTTAAAGGATGTAAAACGTTTATGATTTTTTTGATTAATACTATAAAATATATAATAATTTTCTATTTTTTAATTGTAGTTCTAAAAAATAAAAATAAAATTGAGGTGTTTTTATTCTTTATATGTGCACTTCCATTTAGTAGAACAACAATGATTTTTTTTAATTTGAATTTTAAAATTGCTAATAATATAATAATTATTCAGGAAGTATTATTTGCTATTTTGT
>JAQCTH010000151.1 GCA_027686065.1 Clostridiaceae bacterium AF10-41 | reverse complement strand
GATATATTTAAAAAAGATATAAGTGATAATGATATATTAGATTTTATAAAGTCTATAAAATTAAAAAGATGGTTTAGAGAAGAACAAAATATAATTTTGGCTAAAGAATTATCAACATATAGTACAATGTTTGGTGATTATAAAACATACTCAGAGGAGTTTAATAATATTGAGGCTATAAACAAAAATTATATTTTAGATGTGGCTAAAAAAATATTAAAAAACAAATCTATACAAGTTATAAGTAATTAATTTAAATAAAAGGGAGATATTAATGAGTAAAGCACCTTTGTTAGAAGAATTATTAAAATATCATAAAGAACAAAACTTGATCTTATCAATGCCAGGAAACAAAAGTGGAAAAGCATTTTTAAGGGACCTATTAGGGAAGAAATTTAGAGAATCTTTAGGAGAACTGGACATTACAGAAGTTGATAATCTAGACAATTTACATTGTCCTGAAGGAGTAATAAAAGATTCAGAAGATCTTTTAGCAAAAACTTATAATGTAAAAAAAGCATATTTTCTTGTAAATGGAAGTTCATCTGGAAACTTAGCTTCAATATTTGCAGCTTTCAATGAAGGTGATGAGATATTAGTAGAAAGAAATTGCCATAAGTCAATTTATAATGGCATTATTTTGAGAAAGCTTAAAGTAATTTATATAGATTCTGTAATAGATGAAGAAATGGGAATATTTCTACCGCCTAGGGAAAAAGAGATAAATGAAGCTTTAAAGAAATCAGCTAATCCAAAAGGAATAATAATTACAAGCCCAAATTATTTTGGAATATCTTATAATATAGAAAATAAAATAATTGAATTAAAAGAAAAGGGATTAAAAGTCATAATTGATAGTGCTCATGGAGCTCATTTTGGAATAAGTAGCAAGTTACCTAAATCTCTAGTAAGTATTGGTGATTATATTGTACTAAGTGCACATAAAACATTACCAGCATTGACACAAGGAGCTTACTTATTAGTTAATGATTATAGTGAAAATATAAATTTTTATATTAAAGCTTTTATGACTACATCACCATCATACTTAATAATGGCTTCATTAGATTATTCTAGATATTACTTAGATAATTATGGCAAGGAAGATTATGGAAATTTAGTTGTCTTGTCAGATAAATGGAAGGAAAAAATAAATTCTTTAAATAAAATTGTGATAATTAGTGATATAAATTTAAGAGAAGGGTATTCAATTGATAGGAGTAGATATTTACTTATATTAAAAAATGGATATAGCGGGCATAAATTACTAAAATATTTTAAAAGTATTAAAATACAAGGAGAAATGAGTTTCTCTAGAGGTATAGTTTTGATACTATCCCCTTCAAATACAGAAAATGAGTTTGAAAAGATATACTTAGCTATTAAAAATTTAGATATGAATTTATTAAGATGTAATGAGAAAAGTGTGCTGTTTCCTAAGGTATCACCAACTAAAGTATTAGAGCCAAATGAAGTTTTTAATATAAATAGTATAAGGATAAATATAAATGAAGCTTTAAATAAAATAGCAAAAGAGTCAATAATTCCATATCCTCCAGGAATACCAATAGTTTGTGCTGGTGAAAGGATAACAAAAGAAATTATAAATATTGTTAATGAATATATTGATAATAATTTAAATGTAATAGGTGTAGATAATGGATATATTAAAATAATTGAAAATGAAATATAGATTAGTAGGCAATATAATTTTCTGTTTTATATTATTAATTGGAAAGTTAAAAGATAAATTTTTTACTATAAAAAATGGATTAGCTTTGCCTACTTTTTATAAAATTTGAAGATTATAATAAAATACCAGTTAATAAAGAGATAAATCCTGCTAAACAAATAGATATAGTATTGATATTTATATTTTTAAGACAAACAAGTATTTCAGATTTATTAGTCATATTATATTTACTATTCTCAAACATTGATTTAACTATAGAGAAAACACCAAATATTATAAGAGATAGTCCCAGTATAAAAATATAAGAGTTTAAGGGAAAGTTCAATTTTCTTTGCAAATATAGTGAGAGTATTGATACAATAAGAATCCAAGAAAAAGTATTTATAGTGAGCTTTTTCATAATAAAACCTTCTTTACAAATTAATAAGTAATAGACTATATCAATATTATATATCCCTAAGGAATTATTTTACAATATATTTTATTAAGATAGTATAAGAAAATA
>JAQCTH010000150.1 GCA_027686065.1 Clostridiaceae bacterium AF10-41 | reverse complement strand
TTTTAATACAAGAGTACCTTTTTTATTACTTTCTATTATTTTTAATATAGTTACTTCATCTTCTAATTCTTTTATTTTTTTATTTATTTCCTTTTTATTCTTTTTAGATAGTTCAGATGAGTATACTTCATTATTACATACTGAACATTTCCCATATAACTTATCATAAGTTACTTTTCCTATATTAAACTCTTTACTTTCTATGCAACTATCAATTTTAAGATTTTGGATTTTATTACATTTTTCACAAAAACATCTGTTTTCAAGCATAATTTCACCTCTAATATATTGTACCATATTAGGATATTATTTTTATTATAATATTTTATCTAAGTATTTATTATATATTTATACAAATATTTATACATATATTCTTCCATTTATTCTTTTGTCAAAGTCACTCCAACTTCCACGTTCTAAATCTTCGGATATAATATTTATTTTATTTAAAGTTGCATCAACATAATCTGCATAATGAACTATATATGCTTCCATGGTATTAGGCTCTTTTGGTGAACCAAACTCTTGCTTTCCATGATGTTGAACTACTACTCCCTTTAATCTATTTATAAAATCACTAGAGTATATTCCTTTGTTGGAATTAAAGGCTTCATCTAACATACTTAATCCTATAACTATATGACCTTCTAACTCTCCTTCTAAAGTATAACTAAAGGGTTTATCATAATTCATTTCTTTTATTTTTCCTATATCATGTAACTTTGCTCCTAATATTGCAATTTCTTTATTTCTGCAATTATATCTATAAGCAAATTCGCGTGCAAGTGAAGTTACTCCTAATGTATGTTCTGCTAATCCTCCAATGTAATTATGATGGTTAAAAACTCCTCCAATTGCTTTTTCAAACTTATTCAAAAATTCTGAGTTGCTAAAAAAATATTCATCAATTGTCTTTGCTTCTAAGCTTTTAAATTCAATTTCACTTATTTTATTTAATTCATTCATTATTTCATTAATAGGTCTTTTTACTGATGGCAAATAATCCAAAATATCTATTTCTGAGACTTTTTTTACAAAATTAACTTTAACTTTTGGAGCTAATTTTCCTTTTACTAATATAACATCTCCTATATTTATTGTTGTATTTATGTTTTTTATATAAGCTTTTATTTCTCCGGAATTATCTCCAATAATTGCAATAAAATTATCAACTTCATAAGATATTATTTTTATCACTATAAAAGTACTTTCAATATTTTGATGCATTTTAATATCTTTTAAATATATCTTTTTCATATGTATCACCTCTATTTAATGCTTGTTTATAAATTATTATTAACTATATTTTTATAAAAATTCTATTTTACTAAACTCATATGCTTTAATTTTTAGTGTTTATGGAAATATAAAATAAAAAATTTTATAAAGTAATAAAAGGATGCCAAAGCACCCTTTTATTATTATTTTACTACCAACAAAAACCTAGTAATAATAACCATATTAATGGTGAACATCCGCAGCCACATCCGCCAAATCCTCCACCGAAGCCTCCACAGCCGCATCCGCCACAGCCTCCACCGAAGCCTCCGCAGCCACATCCGCAATTAGAGTAGTTACCGCAGCAGCCACCTCTATAGCCACCACCACAACAGTTATTTCTACTATAACAAGATCTTCTTGACATGTTTATCAACTCCTACTCTTTCGTATAGTACATTGTATTCATTACATATTGTTTATGTTCTGTAATATTTTTTATATTTTAATAATCATTTACGAGTATATTATTTAAATGTACTTTTTCTATTTCCTATGATAAACTATTATTAAGGAGGTGTTTATATGGAAAAGAGAAATAGATTGGTAGCTCCAAGAAATGTTGTAAACACAAGAATGCTTTATAGTTTTTACATATTAAAAGAATTATCAAAAGGAAATACTATATTTGGTAATAAGGTTCTTGAAGAATTTAGAAATAGATTTTCAGAGACTTCTCTCCCTTTTCCGGTTTCTTCTAGTACAATATACGAAACTCTCTATGATTTAGAAATGAAGGGATATGTAAAAAGCTCTTGGACAGGTGATGAATTTTTAAATAAAAGAAGCAAAAAAATATATTCTATTACAGATAGCGGCGTTGAATATTATAAATATCATATAGCAGATTATATTAATAATCTAAATAAAACTAAAGCCACTTTAGATATTATGATAGATATGCTTATGAAATAAGATACACAAATTTGTAAAATATATTTATTAAATAATATAAATTTAATCATAGAAATATCTATAAATATAAAATTTTGTTGTACCCTTTATATTTATAAATTATTGTGTAACTATTTCTTTAATAAGAAATAGTATAATTAATATATTATTTCT
>JAQCTH010000015.1 GCA_027686065.1 Clostridiaceae bacterium AF10-41 | reverse complement strand
AGTATTGTTAACTTTAGAAATAAGATAAATCTATCGTTGATTATAGGAGCCATGATTAATATCTCTATGTTTAGTTATCTCTATTTTATGTTTAATGAATTAGATAAAAAGGCTCTTTTTAATATGAGAGATATTGCTTTTATAATTTCAACCTTGTTTATAATTCCATATCTTAAAAAATCTCAGGTCAGTAATAGTTAGTAATTATATTCATATAAAAAATTAAATAATAGATAAAAGTCAGTATTCAATAAAGGATGCTGACTTTTTTTATAAATTTGTTAAAAATAAGGAATTTTTAAGAATTTGTTAAGGGAAATTTATACTAAATAGGGTACAATTATTAATATAGATAAATTTCAATAAAAATAATAATCAAGTGTTAATTGTTAATTATTAATTGAAACCTAGGGGGAATAATGATGAAGTGGTTTTATAAAAAAAGTGCAATAACTACTATTTTAGTATTAGTAATAACTAGTTTATTCTTTACTTCTTTGGAAGTAAAGGCTAAAGCCGATAGTTTAGAGAACTATGAGATAAAAGTTAGTTATGGAATTCAAGGTAAGTATAGGGCTATGAAATATATACCTGTAACAGTAGAAGTTAATAGCTTGGAAAAGGATTTTATAGGTGAAGTAGAAATAAGAGTAGCTAGTTCTAATGCAAGAACTTATGATGCCTACAGTAAAGAAATTTCATTAACTAAAGGTGAAACTAGTAAAGTTATAATACCTGTAAAGGTATTAGAAAATTCAAGTAAGATGACAGTTAATATTGTTGGAAATGGAAAGGTTTTAGCCCAAAAGAAAACATTAGTATCAAGCGGAAGAGTGACAGAAACAAATATGTTTGTTGGAATATTAACTGATGACGCTACTTCACTTGGATATGTTGGAAATGTAAAGTTTGATTCTAATAAAGGATTTCAAGGAACAATTGAAAGTGCATATCTAGATGAAAACATAATAGGTGAAAATAATTTAAACATAGATGGATTGGACGTAATGATTATAAATAATTATAATATGTCTAATTTAAAAAAGGAGCAGTACACTGCAATAAATTCATGGATTAATAAAGGTGGAACTTTAGTATTAGGAACAGGAGCAAATGAAGCTAAAACTGTAGGGGGTATAGATAAGGATTTTCTACAAATAAAATCTAATGGAGCTAAAGAAGAAAATATAACCTTAGTAGAGGAGAACTTAAAGCTTATAACTTCTAATTTAGAAGTTAAAGATGCCCAAATAAAAAATAAAACATCAGAAAAGGATTTAGTATATTCTATTGAAAAAGGTAAGGGACAAATATTAATAACAACTTTTGATTTAGGTTTAGAACCATTAATATCATCAAAGGATGCAAGTAAATTTTTAGGTCTAATACTAACAGATGCAGCAAATGGAATCTTTGATAAGAATATGAATGGCGGATATATAGGTCAAGGATATTATAGGTCTAGAGAACTTATAAAAACTATTCCAACAAATGAAATAGTAGGAACAACTCCTTTAATAGTAGTATTTGCTTGCTATGCATTAATTATAGGAATTGTACTTTATATAGTTTTAAAGAAGTTAAATAAAAGAGATTTAACTTGGATAGCTGTACCAGCAATTTCAGTTATATTTGCTTTAGTTATTTACTTTATAGGGTCATCAACAAGAGTGAATGATGTAATTTTAAATCAAAATAATATAGTTTCAGTAGACAAGGATGGTAAAGGAATAGCAAAAGGATATATAGGAATAGGAACAAAGTATAAGGATGATGTAAATATAGAAAAGCCAGAAGACTTAACTATGAGCTATATGACAGATGATATGTATTACTATGGAAATCCAGAGGAAGAAATACAAGATAGACTAAGAGTAAAAACTACTTATAAAGGAAATAATTCTTATTTTACATTTGAAGATAATGATGCACTTGATATTAAGACATTTGAGGTTGTAGGAAAAGAACAAGTTGTGCCTAAAATTGATTCAAGTTTTAACTTATCTGATGGAAATTTAAATGGATCTGTAAAAAATAATTTAGATATACAAATAAATAAACTAATTTTAGTTGTAGGGCAAAATGTATGGGATTTAGGAGCATTAACTAAAGGAGAGGAAAAAACGATAGAAGGAGCATCGGTTTCAGGAGCTTTTAGTATTCAAGCCTATGCAGATACATTAAGTCAAAAATATTATGATGCAAGATGGAATAGTAAGGGCGATTTAAAAAAGGAAGAGTACAAGAATATATTAAGAAATTCAAATTTATTAACAGTAGTTTCTGATGAAATAACTTCAAGCAATCAAATAAAATTAGTTGCAATTACTGACTTACCTATAGAATATGGAATGAATTTTGGTAAAAAATCTGTATCAAAATTTGATACAACAGCAATAGTCCAAGATGTCAATATAGATTTTAAGAGTAAGGACGGAACTTTAAATTTCCCTGACGGATATTTTTCATATGAAGTTGATTCAGTTAACTCATCAGCTAATGTACATTTAGATGAATATAATGGATATATCTATGGTCAAGGTGAAATAGTATTTGATTATAAGATTGAAAACAATATTGATGTTACAGAAGTTATAGTAAAATCTGGTGTTGATAGATATGGATATAATGGCGGAGAAAATGGAGAAAAGCACATATATAACTATAAGACTAAGGGATATGAAAAAATAACATTATCTCAAGGATTTGAGAAGATAAAAAATATAGAAGATTATATTGATAACAACACAGTGAAAATAAAGGTGACTGTTGACGACATGAAAGGCCAATCAATGGTTCCTAAAATAACAGTTAAGGGGAGGGAGAAATAATGCTAGTTATAAAAAACCTTGAAAAATCTTATGGTAAGTTTAAGGCATTAAATGGACTAAACTTAGAAATAGAAAAAGGTGAGATATTTGGATTTATAGGTCCAAATGGAGCAGGAAAAAGTACTACAATGAAAATAGTTTCTGGCTTACTTTCCCCAGATAGTGGAGAAGTTTATGTAGATGGAATAGATGCAATAAAAAACAATAAAGCTTTAAAGGATAAAATAGGGTATATGCCAGATTTCTTTGGAGTTTATGATAATTTAAGAGCCATAGAGTACTTAGAATTTTATGCTTCAATATATGGAATTGTTGGTGAAGAAGCTAGAAAATTATCGATGGATTTATTAGAGCTTGTTAATTTGCAAGATAAGTATGATGCAAATGTAGATGGTTTATCAAGAGGAATGAAACAAAGATTATGTTTGGCAAGATGTTTAGTTCATAATCCAGAGTTATTAATACTAGATGAACCAGCTTCAGGTATGGATCCAAGAGCAAGATTTGAAATGAAGGGTATATTAAAAAATCTTAAGGAAATGGGAAAGACAATAATAGTATCATCTCATATACTATCTGAACTTGGAGAAATATGTACTAGAATAGGAATAATAAAAAATGGGTCTATAGTATGCGAAGGAACTGTTGAAGAGGTTATGCTTAGAGCATCAGGTACAGCACCTATTAATATCACTGTTATAGAAGAGCCTGAAAAAGCAATAGAAGTTTTAAAGCAAATGCCAGATGTTAAAGAGATTTCAATAGATGGAAACAAAATTACAGCAAGTGTAACTGGAGGAGATGAGGAAGCTAAGAAAATACTAAAAGCTTTAGTTACACAAGATGTGTCTGTTATAGGTTTTGCTAAGGCAATAGGTAATTTAGAAGATGTATTTATACAAATAACAGAGGATAATAATTAGAAGGGGGAGATGAAAATGAGAGTGAATCCAGTTTTAAGAAATGAAAGTAAGTTAACTGTAAGAACACCAAGATTTACAATTATGCTATTTATTTATATAGCTATTTTATCAATAGGAACACTACTTTTTTATAATTCTTATAGTAAAGAAGTATATGCAAGTGGATTAAATATGCAAGGATCAGTAACATTATATATAGGAATGGCAATAGCTCAAGCTGTACTTTTAATGTTTATAGTACCATCATTAACATCAACTTCAATATGTTCAGAAAGAGAAAAACAAACATTAGATATTTTATTATCAACTAGGTTAAGTTCATTTCAGATTATAATTGGGAAACTATTAGCTTCTTCTCTTAAAGTAATAATGTTAATAGTTTGTACAATACCATTATATTCTATATGTTCATTGATAGGTGGAGTAAAGATAAGTAATATATTTGTATTAGTTTTATCATTCATAATAAACACAATATTTGTTGGATCAATTGGTGTTTTTATTTCTAGTTATGTAAAAACATCTAAGGTAGCAACTGCATTAACTTATGCAATAGTATTATTTCTATTTGTAGGAACAATAGTTATAGCTTATATAATTTGGATTATTGCTATGATGAGAATGAGTGGAGGACCATCTATTAATCGACCAAGTATATCGCCTATAGCTTATTTAAGTCCAGCACTTGGATTTATAAGTATGCTATCCAATCAAGTAGGCCTTGGAAATAATTTCCCTTATATGATAGCAGAATTAGGGATTTCAAAATATACAGAATATATTTCAATAGGGATTCAAAGTGTAGGAAGCATAATATTGCTATACTTAGCATCAAGAAGACTAAATCCTCTAAATAGAAAAAGAAGCAAGAAGGTAAAGATTAAGGCAAATAAAAGTGTAAAGGAGTAGAGCTATGAATTCTTTAAATAATGAAATATTAACCTTTATAAAAAAGGCATCCAAAAGAATTAAAGCGAACTTTATAATAAATTTAAGCATAGTAGGGTTAAAATACCTACTATGCTTAATCTTATGTTTACTGTTAATATCTTTATTTATAACATTTCCATATGTTGAAGAAGTTTCATTTGGTGTTTTAGCTGTAGGACTAATTTCAATAATAATATATGGTTTTATAAAATCACCAGATAAAAAGAAAGTAGCTTTAATAGTTGACTCAAAAGGGTTAAAAGAAAGAGTTACAACTTCTTTAGAATTAATAAATGAAGAAGATAGTATTTCAATTGCTCAAAAAAATGATACTGTATCTTATATTAAAAGTTTTAATATAAAAAATAATTTAAAGATAAGTATAGATAAAAAACAAATTCTTATGGTTATAGGATTAATAATAATATGTTCTATAACATCATTTATAGATACTTCAGCTAAAAAGGAAGCTAATTCAATTAGGGAATTCAATAAATATCAACAAGAATTTATTAAAAAGATTGAAGAGGAAAAGAAATTAGTTGAGAAATCAGAAGAGTTAACTGAAGAAGAAAAAGAAGCTATAAAAAAGATATTGGAAGATGCAAAAAAGGAATTAAAGGAAAGTGAAAAGAAGCTTGATGTAAATAAGACTTTAGAAAGAATGGAAAAAAAGTTAGAAGATAAAAAGAATGAGGCAAAGAGTGATAAAAGTAAAGCGGTTATAGAAAAAACTCAGAAAAACCTACTAGATGAGTTTAATAAAGATAAAGAAGAAAGTGCAAAGAAAGATTTAAATAAATTAGTTAATGAGCTTATGAAAAAGAAAGAGGGAAAGGAACTTTCTGATGCAATATTATCCAAGGATAAGGAAGCTCTAGAAAAGGCCTTAGGAAAGTTAAAGAAATCCCTTGGGAATATGAGTAGTAGTGAATTAAATAATTTATCAAAAGCTCTTGCAAATGCTGCTAATAGCATGGATGATGAAAATCTTGCAGAAGCGCTGAGTGAGGCTTCAAATTCAGTTTTAGATGGGAAACTTGATGCAGAAAGTCTAAAGGATGCAATTCAAAATTCACAAAATAATAGCAGTGGAAATAAGCCTGGAGATAAAAGTGGTGAAGGAGCTGGAGAAGGGGAAGGTTCTGGAGAAGGAGAAGGGCAAGGACAAGGCCAAGGTCAAGGTGGTCAAGGAAATGGAAATGGTAATGGAAGTGGAAATGGCCAAGGAGGAACAGGCTGGGATACAGGGAACAATGAAGGTAATAAAAATGATTTAGATAATAAAAAAGGAGAGCAAATATATATTCCAGGACGAGAAGTTGGTAAGGATGAAAATCTAACTGGAAACAAAAATCAAGATGGAAATTCTCAAACTATAGAAACAGAAAATGGATTCAATTTAGATGGGAATAAAATAAATTATGATAAAGTAATAGGAGATTATACTAATAGTGCATTAGAAGGTGCAAATAATAGTAATCTTCCAGAAAGTTTAAAGAATCTTATAAAGGATTATTTTGAAGGATTAAACTAAGAGGTGAGAAAGATGGAAATAAGCGAAAAAGAAATGATAGAGGTTTCAGAGAAAATAAAAAGATGTGAGGAAGAAATAGCAAAAGGAATTATAGGACAAAAGGATATAATTAGAAATGTTTTAGTTGCTATTTTTGCAGATGGTAATGTACTTTTAGAAGGTATGCCTGGAATGGGAAAAACTCAATTAGTAAAAACAATAGGAAAAGTGTTGAATTTAAGTTTTTCTAGAATACAGTTTACACCAGACTTAATGCCAGCAGACGTAGTTGGAACAAATATAGTAGTTAAAGAAAATGATAAAACTTTATTTAAATTTGAAAAAGGACCAGTATTTACGAACTTACTATTGGCAGATGAAATAAATAGAGCAACTCCTAAAACTCAATCTGCATTACTTGAAGCTATGGGAGAAAAAACAGTAACAGTTGGTAAGACAACTTATGAAATGTCAAAGCCATTTATGGTGCTTGCAACTCAAAATCCAATAGAGCAAGAAGGAACATATCCACTTCCAGAAGCACAATTAGATAGATTTTTATTTAAGTTAAATGTAGATTTTCCAAATCTTCAGGAGCTTAAAGAAATTATGGATTTAACATTAACAAACAATAAAGTTCAATTTGATGCTGTTCTTGAAGGTGATGAAATATTAAAGATAAGAGAAATAATTAGAGAAATAAAGCTAGCAGAGGCAGTTAAGGAATTTGCATTAAAGCTTATATTAGCAACTCATCCTGAAATTCCAGAAACCTCAGAATTTGTTAAGAAATACGTAGAAGCAGGAGCTAGTCCAAGAGCTGCACAAGGGATTATTAGTGGCGCGAAAGTAAGAGCTGTTATGGAAGGGCGATTAAATGTATCTTTCGAAGATATAAAAGCTTTAGCCTATCCAGTTTTAAGACATAGAATAATATTAAATTTTGATGCTATAACTGAAGGGTTAAGCGAAGAAAGTATTATAGATAAGATACTAGAAGATTTAAAGGTTGTGTAGAAAATGAGCGAAAGGATATTTAATGAGGACTTTTTTAAAAAGTTAAATAAAATAAATATGCATATAAATTTTAAGCTTTCTTCAGGAACACAGGGAGGAAGAAAGTCAAAGGCAAAGGGAGTTTCTGTAGAGTTTTCTGATTATAGAGAATATGCTCCAGGTGACGATTTTAGACGAATAGATTGGAATGCATATGGTAGATTTGATAAGTTTTTTATAAAGGTTTTCATGGAAGAAAGAGAAGGGATTTTTAATTTCTTTGTTGATAAAAGTAAATCAATGGATTATGGAAATGAAAATAAAAAAGATAGTGCATTAAAGGTAGTTGCAGCTTTAAGTTATATTGCCTTAAATAATTTAGATAGAGTAAATATAAGTACTATGGATAGTGGTGATATACAAAGTATAAAATCAGCAGCTGGAAACAAAGCATTTCAAAGAATATTAAAAGAGTTAGAAAATGTTGAGTTTGATGGTAAAACAGATCTTACAAGTAGTATAAAGAAAAGACAATTAACTCCAAGAGGGGTATCTGTAGTTGTATCTGATTTTTTGAATAATGATGGGTTAAAGGGTTTAGATGACGCTCTTAAGTATCTAGCATTTAAAAAGCAAGATATAATACTAGTTCAAATACTATCAAATGAAGAAATTAATCCAGAATTTAATAATGAAATTACTTTTATAGATAGCGAAACTAATGAAAATGTAAAGATGAGCTTAACGCCGAACTTAATAAAAGAGTATAAAAACACTTTAAAGAATTATAAAAAATCTATTGAAGACATTACAAAAAAATACGGTGGTAAATTCATAAGTGTAAATTCATCTATGGAAATTGAAGATATTATATTAGGTGAATTTAGCAAGAAAAGAGTATTGTATTAAGGCACAATCCAATAAAAGGAGGAAGTCATGGGATTTACAAATTTTTGGCCCTTATTCTTATTAATAACAATTCCTCTTTTAATAATGCTTTATATATTGAAAAGAAAGTATAAAGAAGAGGTTATATCTTCAACACTTTTGTGGAATGAAGTATATAAAAATACTAGAGCAAACACTCCATGGGAAAAGCTAAGAAAAAATATTATGTTATTACTTCAAATAATAACATTGCTTGCCCTTATTTTTAGTTTAATGAGACCTTTTTTAAACTTTGGAGGCAAGAGTTATAAAAATATTATTTTAGTATTAGATAATACTGCAAGCATGAGTGCGGAATATGGCAGTAATACTAGGTTAGATGAAAGTAAGAATTTAGCAAAAGAGTTTTTACAATCAACAAAGGATGATACTAATGCTTTTATAATAAGCTTTGATGGAAGTAGTAATTTACTTCAAAATGGAGATTTTAATAAAGAAGCTTCTAATGAAATAATTAATTCAATACCTCAAAGTTATAATACTGGAAATATAAATGATACTTTATCTTTTATAAAAGCAATAGGACAAGGAATTGAAGAAGAATACGAAGTTATAGCTTTTACAGATAAAGAATTTTCATTAGGTGATGTAAATGGAAAAGTTATATCATTAGCTAATTCAGGAATAAATGCATCTGTGGATAATGTATCTCATAAGTTTTTAGAGGATAAGGTAAGAGTTATAGCAACTATAACAAATAGAGGAATAGGAGTTTACGAAGGTGATTTTTCTCTTTATGATGGCGAAGAACTTGTAGCTGTCGAAAGTTTGCAATTGCAAGAAGGAGAAAATAAAACTTTAACTTTTGACTTTCCTAAGATAAATGGTGAAGTATTAAAGGGAGAATTATCTAGAAAAGATATGATTTCTGGAGACAATACTTATAATAATGTGGTGGGAAAGAAAAAGGTAAATAAGATTCTTATAGTTACAGAACAAAATGTATTTTTAGAAAGAGCTTTTGGTAGTATTGAAAATACAGAAGTATATAAAACTAATGATGCATCAAATTTAACAAGTGTAGATGAATATGATTTATATGTATTTGATAATGTCACTCCTGATATAATCCCATCGAAAGGAAGCATATTATTTATTAATCCAAGCTCCAATGAATTCTTTAAGGTTGTTTCAGGTGGAGAAGGGGGAGAGGCTAAAGCTATTATAGGAGAACTTTCAAAGTACTTAGAAGATACAACATTTACTGCTGCTAAGTATAATGCAATAGAAATTCCTTACTATGGAAGAGGCTTCTTAAATATAGATGAAAGTTATATAGGATTCAAGGGAGAGATTGATGGAAGGAAAATAGCGGCTTTATCATTTGATCTTCATAATAGTGATTTTGCACTTAAAAAGGAATTTCCTATATTAATGTATGAACTTGGAGAAAATTTAATATCAAGTGGAATGGTTTATAAGAGTAATTTCAAAGCTGGAGAAAAGATAATAGCTAAAGGGTTATCTTTAGATAATAATATAACTTTAACATATCCAAGTGGAAAAACATTAGAAATAAAATCAGGGGATGAGATAAAAGAAGATAGTGAACTTGGAGTTTATAAACTAAATGTTTTAGAGAAAAAAGAACTATTTTCAGTTAACTTTCCATCAGAAAAGGAAAGTAATACTAATGTAAATAATATTGGCGAAAGTGAGAATATAAGTAATGCAAAAGCTGATTTGAGAAGGGGTTTAAATCTTGCTCCATTACTTATAATATTGGCTATTTCAGTAGTAGCTTTTGAATGGATTATGTATAAGAGAGGAAATTAGGAGGCAAAGAAGAGATGAAAATAGAAATAGGAAATTTATACTTTTTAATATTGATTCCAGTTATTTTTGCCTTTATGTATTATAGCTTTAAAAAATATAAACCATGGAGTAAAAATGAAATTGCAGTATTTATAAGTAGAGTAGTAATATTTATACTTTTAATATTAGCATTTGGAAATATAACTATAAATTTAAAAGGTAGAAATATATCAACTGTATTCTTACTTGATGTATCAGAAAGTGCAAGTGACTTTGAAGAATCAGGAAAGGATTTTATATCTACAGCTATAGAGTCAATACCAAGAGGAAATAAAGCAGGAGTAGTTTTATTTGGTGATAACTCGAAGATTGATAAGGTATTAAATAAGAAAAAAGAATATAAATCAATAAATGAAAAGCCAGTTGTAACAGCAACAAATATTCAAGAGGCAGTAGAAAGTGCTTTGGGATTATTTGAAAGAGGCGGTTCTAGAAGAATAGTTTTAATAACTGATGGTGAGGAAAATCAAGGAGATATATTAAAATCCATACCATTAATAAATGAGCAAAAAATAGATTTTAAAGTTTATAAAATTACTGGTGAAAAAGGTGATGAAATCTACGTTGATAATGTAAAGGTACCAGATAATATATCTGTAGGGGAGGAATTTTCTGTTTCTATTGATATAAAATCAAATTATGCAACAAAGGCAAAGCTTACATTATTTTCAGGTAGGAACAAAGTAGGAGAACAGCAGGTACAAATACAAAAAGGGAAAAACTCCTTTGTATTTAAAGATAAGCAAAGTTCAGGTGGCTTTAAAGGCTATAGAGTGCTAATAGAAGCAGATGGAGATACAAATAAAGTTAATAATGAATTTAGTACTTTTACCAATGTAATGGATAAGCCAAATATTCTTCTTATTAATGGAATTAAAGGCGATTCAAAAGCATTAGAAGAAATATTAGTAAACTCAGGTGCTAATATTAAGAAAATTTCTCCAAGTGTATCACCAAGTACTTTAAATGAATTACTTGAATATAAATCAATAGTTTTAAATGATGTTCATAGAGATGATTTAAGTAATGGATTTATGGATAATATAGAAGCTTATGTAAAAGATTATGGTGGTGGATTAATAACATTTGGCGGTGAGGATTCTTATGCTCTTGGAGGCTATAAAGATACTTCACTTGAAAAAGTATTGCCAGTTTATATGGATAAGAGAGGAAAAAATGAAGTTCCTTCAATAAGTATTAATTTAATAATAGATAAATCAGGTAGTATGAGCGCTGAAGGTGGTGGAGTTAGTAAACTAACTTTAGCTAAGGAAGCTGCAATGAAGGCATTAGAAAATTTAAGAGAAGTAGATGAGATATCAGTAATAGCTTTTGATGATACTTATGATGAGGTAGTACCTCTTCAAAAGGTTGGAGATAAAGAATCTATAAAAGAACTTATATCAGGAATTCAAATAAGAGGAGGAACATCAATTTATCCAGCCCTTGAACAAGGTTATAATATGCAAATGAAAAGTAGTGCAAAGATAAAACACACAATATTATTAACAGATGGTCAAGATGGATATGGCTTTGATAACTATGCTAATCTTCTTAAGAATTTTAATGATAATAATATTACTCTTTCAACGGTGGCAGTTGGTGAAGGAGCTAATGCAGATCTTTTAAATCAGCTTGCTTCAATAGGAAAGGGAAGAAGTTATTATACAGATATATATACTGATATTCCAAGAATATTTGCAAAGGAAGTTCTTTTATCAGCAGGAACATATATAATAAATGAAGAATTTACTCCTAAGATATTAAGTAATCATGAAATATTAGCAGGAGTAAAAACATCAGATGGAATTCCAAGCTTACTTGGGTATATAGGGACATCTATAAAAGAAAACGCAGTTGAGATATTAAGTTCTAATCATGATGAGCCAATTTTAGCTGCAATGCAATATGGAATAGGAAGAACAGTAAGCTTTACTTCAGATGTTAGTGGGCAGTGGAGTAAAAATTATTTAGCATGGGAGTATGGACCACAACTTATAAAAAATATGGTTTACTTTACGATTCCAAAGTATGGAGAAGAAGGAAAACTTAATATCAGCCAAGAAGGAAATGAAGCAAAAGTAGAGTTTTATAATGATAAGATATCTAAGGATGCAAAGGTTAAAGGGATATATAATGGAGAAAATGGAGAAGAAGGGGAATTTGAATTAAGCCAAATTGAACCAGGAAAATTTCAGGCTAATATTCCATTAAATTCGTTAGGATTTTATAATTTCAGCATAAGAGAAGAAGAAAGTGGAGAAATAAAAAACAACTATAAAGGCGCATTTGCTCTTCAATACTCAGATGAATATAAATTTAATACTAATGGAGAAAAGTTAGATGTAGTAATTAAAGAAACAAAGGGAAGTTTCATAAATAAGCCAGAGGAAGTTTTTGAAGGAAAGCTTCAAAGAGAATACAAAAAGATAAACTTAACAACTTCATTAATAATAATAAGTATTTTATTATTTATGATTGATATAGCTTATAGAAGATTAAATATAGATTTAGTTAGATTATTTAAAAAGAGAAAAGATAAAGTTAAAAAAGAAAAAATATCTAAAAATAATAATTCTATGAAAGTAGAAAGTAAAGCTATTAAAGAACAAAACAAGCTTAAAATTAAATCTAGTACTGAAGCTGAGGAACAAAATTCAACTAAGAAAAATGAAATTAAAGATAAAGAAAGTAAAAAACCAAAGAAAAAGTTAGAGAGGGAAGCTCCGAAGAAAGACTCATTAGATACAAGTGCTCTTCTTAAGAAAAAGAGTGATAGAAAGAAAATATAAATACAGAGATTATTACAGAATATTAGTTATATAGTTAAATGAAATTTAATGACCATATAAAGTGCCATTGTAAAGATGCCTTTATATGGTCTTTTTTTTACTCAAAATATACAACACTTTTTCATAACACTTTTATTAGTATGATTTGAAGTGTTGAAACAATAGTAATTGAAGACATAAATACAGTAATTATCAGGGATATAAAGCTTAAATAAACTTTGGCATGTATATTGCTTAATAAATTAATGAGTAAAGGAGGCAGAAAGATGAATCAAATAATTTTAGCTAGTCATGGTGAATTAGCAAAAGGAATGAAAGATACTTTAAACATGATTATAGGAAATACAGAGTCAATAAAGGTTTTTTCTTCATATAGAGACGAGGAAACCAGTATAAGAGATTTAATTGAAGAAGTAATTATAGAAAACTATGATATCAATAAAATTTATATTCTAACAGATATTTTTGGTGGAAGTGTAAACAATGAAGTCGTGGATTTAATGAAGAAGTATTCAAAAATAAATTTAATATCAGGAATGAATTTACCTTTAGTTATTTCTATAGCAACAACAGATAATATTTCAGATGAATTATTAGATGAATTCATTAAAGATAGTCAGAGTGCAATTATAAATTGTAATAAGCTACTAAACAAATTTATAGATAGAAAGGAGGAAGATTTATGATAAAACTGGTTAGAATAGACCATAGGTTACTTCATGGACAAGTAGTTTTTGCATGGACAAAAAGCTTAAATATTTCAAGAATCATCATAGTAGATAATAATGCAGCCAAAGATGAATTAAAAAAGATGTCATTAAACTTAACCAAACCATCAGGGGTAAAGTTAAATATTTTTTCTGTAGAAGAAGCTTTGTCTAAAATGCCAAAAGTAGAAAAATTAAATGAAAATATAATGTTTATATTTGGTGGTACAAATTCAGTATTAAAGTTTTGTGAAGGCTACAACCAAATTAAAGAAATAAATTATGGTGGAATTGCTAAAAAAGATAATTCAAAACAATATAGCAATGCAATTTTTCTTAATGAAGATGAATTAAATGATTCAGTTAAATTAAAGAACATGGGAATAAATTTATATATGCAACAAGTACCTACTTCAAGAAAAGAAGATTTGTTATCTAAAATTTAAATTTAAATAGAGGGAGGTTATAAAATGTTACTTAAATCTGTATTACTAGGTTTTATTGGTGTTTTTTGTATTTTAGACTCAAGACTTTTAGGAAGACTTAATTTTGAAAGGCCACTGATTGTAAGTACATTAGTGGGAATTGTTTTAGGGGATATGCAAAAGGGGTTAATGGTTGGAGCATCTCTCGAATTGATTTCATTAGGGTTAGTAAATATAGGAGCTGCTGCACCACCAGATATGAATATGGGTTCTATAATAGCAACAGCATTTGCAATTTTATCAAACACAGATGCAGAAACAGCATTAACAATTGCTATACCAATTGCTATACTAGGTCAAATGATTGGAATTTTATTAAGAACTATTCTTTCTAATCTAACTCATACAGCTGATTCATTAATTGAAAAAGGGGAATATAAAAAAGCATATAGAGTTCATATTGTATTGGGACCTATATTATATTCATTAATGTATTTTATACCTATATTCTTAGCGATATATTTTGGAACAGATTTAGTTAAAAGTATTGTTGATACGATTCCTGAATGGTTAACTAGCGGATTGACTCTAGCAAGTAAGATATTACCAGCATATGGTTTTGCATTACTTCTAAATACAATGCTTTCAACAAAGATGCTACCATTCTTATTAATAGGATTTTTTGCTACTGCATACTCTGGATTAAGCGTTACAGGTATAGCTATATTTGCATGTACACTTGCGTTTATATTGTCAGAATTCAAATTTAAGAAAAATAAGCAAGAAGATGAATTAGATGCTTTAGATTTATAAGATTATTTGAGGGGGGAAAGGAATATGCAAGATAAAAATGTATTAAAAGAAAAAGATAAAAATAAATGGAAATATAGAAAATTCTTTTGGCGTTCTTGGAATATACAAGCTTCATGGAACTATGAAAGACAGATGAATATGGGATTTTTATATGGAATTGCCCCAATATTAGATGAAATATACAAAGATCCTAAAGATGAAGAATTAAAGAAGGAAGCTTATAAAAGGCATATGGCATTTTATAACTGTACACCTCAAACAAGTGCTTTTGCATTAGGGTTAAGTTCAGCTATGGAAGAACAATATTATGAAGACAGAGAAAATTTTAATCCAGAGGCTATTAATGCAATGAAGACTTCTTTGATGGGACCTCTATCAGGTGTAGGAGATTCATTTTTTCAAGGAACTATACGTGTTTTAGCTTTTGGGCTTGGAATAAACTTAGCAAGAGAAGGAAACATACTTGGACCTATCTTAGCCATGATAATATCATTTATACCATCATATTTAGTTACTTATTATGGAGGAAAGATTGGATACTCAATGGGAAATAAGTATTTAAGTAAACTTTATAATGAAGGTCTTATGGATAAGGTTATGTATATATGTTCTATAGTAGGATTAATGGTTATAGGATCTATGATGGCAAGTATGATTGGAATAACTACACCAATAAAATTTGGAGAGAAATTAATATTACAAGATATTTTAAATGGAATTATTCCTGGAATCATCCCATTGGGATTAACTTTCTTCATGTATTGGCTACTAAAGAAAAAAGTCTCTACAGGATGGATTCTTAGTATCAGTATAATAGGTGGAATAATTCTTAGTGTATTAGGAATTTTCAAATAAAATTTATGATATTAAAAATAAATTAATATAAATAAAATCTAGTTAATAAGTAGGAGGAAAATATAATGAATTCAAAAGAAATTATCCAAGGAATAAAAGAAAAACAAGGTGAAATAAAGAGTGTAATTTTTGTAGGCTGCGGAGCATCAAAAGCAGATTTATACCCAGCAAAATATTTTTTAGATGGAAATGCTAAGGAGTTAAGAGTTAGCCACTATACAGCTAATGAATTTAATTATGCAACTCCAGAAGCTGTAAATGATAAATCTATAGTAATTACAGCATCATTAGGAGGAACAACTCCAGAAACTGTACAAGCTAATGCAAGAGCTAAAGAATTAGGAGCTCACGTAATTAGCTTAACTAGAACTGTAGATTCACCCCTTACAAAGGATGCTGATTATGTAGTATATCATAGATTTGCAGAAAGCTATTCAGCAAAATTAGAAAAAATGGGATTTGCTTTAGAATTAGCAGTTGAAATATTACAACAATTTGAAGGTTATGATAGCTATGAAGATATGAAATTAGCTTTCAGCAAAATATATGACTTAGCAGATACAGCAGCAAAATCAGCAATACTAGATGCAAAGAAATTTGCAGCTGAATACAAAGATTCTCCAGTAATATATGTTATGAGTAGTGGAGCAACTCATGAAGTAGCTTATTCTACATCAATTTGCTTAATGATGGAAATGCAATGGATTAATTCAGGAACATTCCATTCAGGAGAATTCTTCCATGGACCATTTGAAATAGTAGACAAAAATGTGCCATTTATATTATTAATGAATGATGGTAGAACTCGTAAAATTGATTCACGTGCATTAACTTTCTTAGAACGTTTTGAAGCTAAAGCAACAGTTGTAGATGCTTTAGATTATGGGTTATCAGCTGTTATTCCAAAAACTGTAATTGATTATTTTAACCCTATGATACTTACAGCAGTATTCCGTGTATATGCTGAGGAGTTGTCAGAAGCACGTCAACATCCATTAACAAAGAGAAGATATATGTGGAAGTTAGAATACTAAGATAAATTTAATTTAGCAAAGAAATCAAACATATATGATTTCTTTGCTTTTTAAATAATAAAAAATAGTATAAAATTATTATAATATTTACATTCTTATAGGAAAAGAGGTGGATTTGTAATTGAAAATAGATATATCTAATTATTTAAAAGAGTTAACTAAAAAATTTAATAAAGATAATCTAAATTTATTTTCAGCAAATAATATAGCAGAAAAAATTAATTTAAGTAGGAGTACTGTAAGTAGTTATCTTAATAAGGAAGTAAAAGAAGGAAATATTATTAAAGTTAAGGAATATCCTGTTGTTTTTTTAGATAAGGAAACCTTTTCTACTTTATACTTTCAAGCAAGTTTGAATGAATACGAATCATTAGAGGAACTTTTTGAAGAAGATAAAGGAACTACATATAATAAGGATATATTAAGTAATATTATAGGAGCAAGAGGAAGCTTAAAAGAGCAAATCGAACAAATAAAAACAGCATCTTTATATCCAAACAATGGACTACCTATAATGCTTTTAGGACCAAGTGGGTCTGGAAAAACTTATTTAGCTAAATGTATATATGATTATTGTATTAATGAAAAGTTAATAGATAAAAAATCAAAATTTATATCATTAAATTGTGCTCAATATTATCATAACCCTGAGTTACTATCTAGTTTATTATTTGGATATATAAAAGGTACTTTCACTGGCGCAGATAAAGATAAAAAGGGTCTTCTTGAAAGTGCTGATGGAGGAGTGTTATTTCTTGATGAAGTCCACAGATTAACAGAAGAGGGACAAGAAAAGCTATTTACTTTTATGGATTCAGGAGAATATTCGCCTATAGGTGATAATAGTATAAAGAAAACATCAAGGGTAAGATTAATTTTTGCCACAACAGAATCAATACAATCTACTTTTTTACCAACATTTATCCGTAGGTTACCTGTCATAGTTAATATTCCAAGTTTTATGGAAAGGCCTCAGCAAGAAAGGCTTAATTTAATTGATAGCTTTTTTCTAATAGAAAGTGAAATATTAAAAAAGACTATAAAAGTATCTAAAAATGTTATTTCATTTTTGCTTTCAAGTAGCTATGAAGGAAATGTTGGGAAGATAAGAAATATTGTTAAATATAGTTGTGGAAGTAGTTATGCAAGAATGAGAACTGAAGACGTAATAAAAGTAAAAACTACTGACTTACCTATTGAATGTCAAGATAGAATTAAAGAAAGTTACAATTTTACTAATAAATATCAAGATAGATTATATGATTTTGAATGTCCTGAATTATTAAATGTAAGTAGTAATGAACAAAAGAGTATTGCTACAACATACTTTCAATTTATAGAGGAGTTTAAGCAATTAGAAAAAAATAATATAACAAGGGAACACTTTGTAAATAAAATGAAAAATAATGTAAATATATTATTAGATAATCTTGTTTTTAATTCTGGATTTACTAAAGAGCAAAGTTTGTTTTCAGTACTAACATTTAATATAAGATACACCTTCAAATATCTTGAAGAAAACTACGGATTTAATCAAGATGGAAATAAAATATTATCTATTGCAAATCTTTTATATTTTAAGGGTGAAAGTGAAATATTAATTAATCATCCAGATTGGAATAGTGTAAAATCTAAATTACTTTTGTTTATTGGAACTAATATGGAAAATTCTCTATGGTTAGCAAAACTTATGTTAAACAACTTAAGTAAATACCTAGATTATAGATTTTTAGATGAAGATTTGATATTTATAACATTTTACCTAAATAGTACAGAAATGCCTAAAATAAAGAATAAAGTAAACAGTATAATTTTAGCTCATGGGTATTCTACAGCAAGTAGTATAGCAAATGTTGCAAATAGAATGTTAAAGAAAAATTTTTTCCAAGCAATAGATATGCCTATAGATACAACAATAGATGATATTGAAAATAAGGTTATAGAGTTTATTGATAATTATAATACTGAAAATGGATTAATTTTATTAGTAGACATGGGATCGCTTTCTGACTTAACTAATAGATTGAAAGATAAAATAAAAGGACCTATATTAATAATAGATTATGTATCAACACCTATAGTATTAGAGATAGGCAGCTTATTACTACAAGAAAAAAATATTAATGAAATAAATGATGAAATATTAAAGGATATAAAAATTAATAAGAAATTGGTATATCCAAATAGAAATAAGAAAAGGGCTATATTAACATGTTGTTATACTGGTATGGGGAGTGCCGTTCAAATACAAGATATACTTTATAAAAGCTTAAATGAAACAAAAGATTCATTTACAATTATTCCATATGATTATCATAAGCTACAAAAAAATAAACAAAAAGAAATGCCATTTCAAATTTACGATGTTCTTGCAACTATAGGTACAGCAGATCCTAAAATAGATGGAGTTAAGTATATTGGATTGGATCAATTAATTAGTGGAGAAGAAATTCAAGATTTTATTAATATATTGAAGAAAAACTTTGAAATCGATGAAGATAAATTAAAAAAGGACATATTATTTAATTTTTCAATAAAGAAAATAATAGGAAATTTAACAATATTAGATGTTGAAAAAGTATTAAAATCTATAGAACAAGCAGTAGATAAAATGGAAGAAAAACTAGATATTAAGTTATCTAATAACATAAGATTTCTATTGTATCTTCATTGTAGTTGTATGATAGAGAGAATTTTAAGAAAAGAAAAACTAGATGAACAATTAGATATTCAAGAGTTTTTAGATAAACAAAAAGAGAAAGTTGATATTATTAAATATTCCTTTTTAGAAGTACAAAAGGAATACAGTATAAATATTTCAGATTTAGAAATTAGATTAGTTCATGATATAGTATTTAATTATTAAAGGGGGATATAAACATTGAAAAAGGCTGTTATTTTTGATATGGATGGTGTTTTAATAGATAGTGAATATGCTTATTTTTTAAGGAGAATGAAATTTTTTGATAGTATTGGAATTGAACCAGGAACTAGAAACTTTACTGATTTTATTGGATTAAGTGATAGTATGATATGGGAAAAGCTTATTACAGATGATAAAAACAAAAGAGAAAGATTAAGAGAAGAATATAAAAAGTATAGAGAGATAAATAGAATTAATTTTAAAAAAGTAATGAATAAATCAGTTAAATATATAATTAAAAGTCTAAGAGATAAAAATATAAAAGTTGCTATTGCTTCATCATCAGAAAAAAAAGAAATATTAAGAATGATGAATGAATGTGAAATAACTGAATATATAGATTTCGTAATAAGCGGAGAAGAATGTACAGAGAGTAAGCCAAATCCAGAAATATATATTAAGTCAATTGAAGCTTTAAATATATTACCTAAAGAAGCATTAGCTATAGAAGATTCAACATTAGGAATAGCCTCAGCAGTATCAGCTGGCTTAGAGGTATTAGGAGTAAAACAAAAAGATTATGATTTAGACCAATCAAAGGCAACATACACAATATCAGATTTAGATGAAATAATAAAATACTTGTAGCAAAACAAGGCAATATAAAATACTTATATAGTAATAATAATTTAATAGGAGAAAGCCATATGCAAATGATGGACATGCTTTTTAAAGGTCTTATGGGTGGCGGAATGGGAATGCCTGGCGGAATGGGAATGCCTAATATGGGAGGAGGCAATCCTTTAGGTGGCTTAGGTGGAGGAAATCCACTTATGAATATGTTAATGGGCTCCATGATGGGAGGTCAAAACCAAATGAATGGAGCTAATAATCCATTATCTATGCTAATGAATGGAATGGGAGGAATGGGAGGAATGAATAGGGGAAATAATCCTATGAATAATCCTATGAATCAGCAAGGAAGTGGAATTAATCAATTGTTAGGTATGCTAATGGGTGGTAATGGATTAAATATGCTAAATCAAAATAGAGGTGGAATGAATAATATTAATAATAATTCCAATGCTAACAATCCACTTGCTGCTTTAATGAATGGAATGAATCAAGGTCAATCAGCAACTCAGCAAGGAAACTCCAATAATGGAAGTGTAGATATGAATCAATTAATTAGTATGCTAATGAATGGAAATGGTTCAAGTAATACAAATAGTGCAAATAATTTCTCTCAAAATAATAATAGCAATGCTCAAATGGATCCATTAGCTATGCTTTTTAATTCTATGAATGGTGGTAATGCAAATAATAATGCTAATTCTCACTCAAATCCTAATTCAAATAATGGAAGAAGACAATCTTCAGGTAGTAGGCATCATAGAGGTAGAAGATAGTAGCTGTGCTAGCGTATAAAAATTAAACTAATAATTATTTATTAATAATTTTTTATTATTAATTACATTAATTTGGCTGTCCTTGTGGCAGCCAAATTAATGTAATTAACATAATGTACTAAAACATAAAAATATAAAAATTAAAACATAAAAAATTATTTTATTTATGCAACATTTTAAAGAGCTAAATTGTATTAAAGGTGAAAGGGGGAGAGAAAATGAATGAGTTTTCTTTACCTAGGGAAGAACTTATTTTGAGAGTTATAGAAAAATATTCAAATACAGTATATAGATTAGCTATTTCAAGAACTAAAAGTGTCTACGATGCTGAGGATATAATGCAAAATGTATTTATAAAGTTTATAAATTGCAATATTAACTTTGAAAGTGATAATCATATAAAGGCTTGGTTAATAAAATTAACTATAAATTTCAGTAAGAATTTATTAACATCGGCTTGGTTTAAGAAAACTACAGCTTTAGATGAAAATATAGTTGCAGTAATAAAGGAAGAAAGTGAAGTATATGGATTTGTATTAGATTTACCAACTAAGTATAGAACAGTTATACATTTATTTTATTATGAAGATATGACTACAGCTAATATTGCAGAGATATTAAATATCAAAGAGTCAACAGTACGTTCTCAGCTTCATAGAGCAAGAAATATGCTTAAGGAAAAAATAAAAGGAGATGAGTGCTTTGAATTTTAAGGATAGTTATAAAAAGGATAATGAAAAAATTAAACCAAGAAAAGAAGCTTTACTTAGTTTATCAGATAAGGTAAAAAATAATAATGAGTCTAAAGTTATGAGAAAAAGTAAGTTTAATTATAAATTAGCATTTTCAATAGTAGCAGCTTTATTAATTTTCTCAGTTTTAATTTTTGCTAAAGAAAAAATAGAATTAAAAAATATTTTAGCAAATAATGATTTAAATAATATTGGTGGAAATCAGAATAAAGAAAATAAAATTAATGACAATATAAATGGAGATCCTATTAAAGATGAAAGATATGTGCCTAAACAACAACTTGGAATAATTGATCCAAATATTCAAGCTTGTAGGATAGCAACTTTAGTATATAAAGGAAGAATATATACGACCCAAAGTGTAGGATTTCCTTTAGAAGTAGGCAAGGAATTAATAGATAAAAAAATAGGAGTTACATGGGATCTAATGAGTGAAATTCAGGATAATGGAACTTCGGCGGGCTATGTAGATTTAGAAGCTTTAAGGGATTTTGCAAGCATAAGCGAAGGTGATGAAGTTTATACAGCAAAGGGTTATGATGAAAGCTTCAGATTAATAACCTATACTAAAAATGAATACGGAGAATATATTAATCTATGGGAATGTTTAAATGACTTTATATTAGCTGATGGTAGTGATGTTTTTGGAATGATGAATATAAAGGAAAATTTAGTAAGTGTTACGTGGGAAAGCTTTAATAACTGGAATAATGGAACAATAGAAGAAAAAGAAGTTACTATAGATGATATAGTAAATAGATTTATAGATTCTATGTATAAAGGAATACCATATTCACTAGAAGATGAAAGCTTAAGAAGTGAATTGTTTGATAAAGAAAGTAATTATTCAAGTGAGGAAGGGTATTTATCTATAAATGAAGAAAGTCAAAAATTTATGTTTTTGAAAATGAAAGATGGAACTAAAGCTGAAATAAGACTATTCAAGAATGGATATATATATTATTCAGGATTAAACTTTGCTTTTAAATTAGATGAAGAGGCTGTTAATAATATGTGGGATAAATTAAAATAGTATAGTGATAAAAACAAAATGAATTGGTATATAATTAAATTATATTAACAATATTTATTATATATAGCAAAAATAGTCGAGAGTTAAAGCTTTATTATTTGATATATTTTAACTGTAAGGAGTGATGAATAGATGGAGGAACGAATGCAAGCAATTCAACGAATGCAGGATTATATTGAACTACATTTAGATGAGGATATTTCTATGGCAGACTTATCAAGAGTATCATTATATTCTCCATGGTATTCATACAGGCTATTTACACAATTATTAAATATTACGCCTTCAGATTATATACGTAGGTTAAGATTATCAAAATCAGCAATAAAATTGCGAGATGAACAGATAAAAATTATAGATGTTGCCTACGAAGTGGGGTTTAAAAGTGTAGATGGTTACCAAAGGGCTTTTTATCGTGAATTCGGTTGTAATCCAAGAGAATATGCTCAAAACCCAATTCCAATACATCTGTTTACTCCTTATAAAATTAAATCTATTAAAGGAGGAAGAGAGAAATCTATGACTAATGTAAAAACAATATTTATTCAAGGAGTAGATAAACCTAATCGTAAAGTAATTATAAAAAGAGGTGTAAAAGCTACTGAATATTTTGCTTATTGTGAAGAAGTAGGCTGTGATGTTTGGGGATTACTGAAGAGTATAAAATCCATAAGTGGGGAACCGGTATGCTTGTGGTTACCTGTAAAATATATAGTTGAGGGAACATCAGAGTATATACAAGGCGTTGAAGTTCCAACAAATTATAATGGTGTAATTCCCGATGGGTTTGATGTAATTGATCTTCCAGCAAGTAAATATTTAATGTTTCAAGGGGAACCCTTTGAAGAGGAATATTATGCTGAAGCAATTGAGCAAGTATGGGAAGCAATAAAAAAATATAATCCAAGTATAATAGGCTATAAGTGGGATGATTCGAATCCACGTATCCAACTTGAGCCAATTGGAACAAGAGGATATATAGAATTACTTCCTATTAAAAAAATATAATAAATTATTTATATATCAAATTAAAAGGGACAGTAGTTAGCTTTGTGTAAAAACAAAACTAACTACTTTTTTTCAACTCATAATGAAGTGAAAAAATAATTCTTTATTCTACATTATACATTCTTCATTGTGCACCAGCACTAAAATCCTCTTTTCTTAGCTTCTTCACCACTTTCATTTATTCCAGGTTCTTTAATTGTGAAGTTATATGAACTATTCGAAGATTGATTTTGTGTCTTTGTTCCATTCCTTAGTACATTTTCTTTTGAATGAGTTCTTTTATTATCATTTTTCATAAATTTTTCCTCCTAAATAAAATAGATTACATATATATTATTAGAAAATTAATAGAAAATTATTAGAGTAAATAAAATTGAAAACTAGAAACAATTTATATAGTGTACAAGACAAAATTTACAGTTTCTTAGATAAAGTAATAGATATCAGAGAACAGGTAAAAACTTTAATTATGAAATGATATAATTTACCATAGTTTTTATATTGGTAAATTAAAACAAACAATAAATAAATTATATATTTATTGTATAATTAATATATAATTTATTTTTTGGGGGATTGAATAGACATGATTAAAATTTTATTTTTAGAGGATGAACCAAATATACTTGAGGTTACAACTGAATATATGAAGATGCAAGGCTATGAGGTTACTTGTGTTAATAATGGACAAGATGCCTTAGAAATTTTAAAAAATGAAGATTTCAATTTAGCTATTTTAGATATAATGGTACCTAAGGTTACTGGTTTAGAAGTGCTTGAATATATAAATAAAAGCAAGAGTAATATGGCAACAATTATGCTAACTGCACTTGGAGATGAACAAACTCAACTTAAAGCATTTAATCTTAAGACAGATGACTATGTTATTAAACCATTTTCTCCATTATTATTATTAAAAAGAATTGAAGCGGTTTTAAGAAGAAGTTTAACAGAAGGTAAATTTGATGATAATGATACTGAGTTTTATATAGATGATAATACTTATCAGGCTTATTACAAAAGCGAAAGTTTAAATTTAACCTTAAGTGAATTCTTATTATTACAAACTTTAATGAAAGAGCCTAATAGAGTATTTAATAGAGAACAATTAATAATGAGAATTTTTAATGAAGATTATATTTCAAATGATAGAATCATAGATGCTCATGTTAAAAATTTAAGAAAAAAATTACCTCATAATTATATTAAGACCGTAATTGGTGTAGGATACCAGTTTAACAAGGAGGATATTTGATGAATTTATCTAAAAAGACCTTCATTTATAGTTCTATGCTTGTAGGAACAATTGTATCATTAGTAATAATTTATTTTGTAGTTATGTTACCTTCATTATATATTGATCATTTAAGAAAAAGTCATTATCAATCTATAAAGAAAATCCAAGAGAACTATATTGAAAATAAAGATTACAATAGTATATACTCACCTAATCCAGCAGGTACAATAAGTCTTATGATCCCATCAAGTGGAAATAATTTATATGCGGCTAATAGATTTGGAACAGCAAAGTTTACCATTAAAGATAATAATTTGATTGAACTAATAGATGAGTTTAGATATTATTCTGATAACATTGATGAAGTTAAAGAACTTGAAAATTATGATGTTAAGGTTTTTAATACATTAAAAGAAAGTTTCAATCAAAAAGTATTTATTGAAGAATTACCTGTAGAATTTGAATTTAGTAAAAGTGATAATGTTAATGTATTTACTGAAGATTCAAGTAAAATGAGTATTGCTTCAGATGATACTATTATTTATGAGTTTAATAGCTTTGATGGAATAAATTATTATACAGTTTATTCTGCAATCACAATCAGAAATGGAGATATTATAATTTCATTATTATCTGTAATGACTCCGAAAATAGAGGAAATTACCTCAATAGTATTACAAAGCTTACCAATGATAGTATCAGTACTTATATTAATAATATTACTTTCGACATATTACTTCTCTAGAAAAATAATAATTCCAATAAAAAAGTTAGCTAATCATGCTGAATTTATAAAAAGTAATAACATAAATAATATTTATCCTATAGAAATTCAAGGAGAAGATGAAATTTCGGTTTTAGGAAATACATTAAATGAACTATATATTAAATTAAATGAAAGTTTTAAAAGTTTAGAAGAAAAGAACAAATTATTGATTACTGAAAATAAAAGGCAAGATGTATTTTTAAGGGCATCTTCTCATCAATTAAAAACACCAGTTGCTGCATCACTTTTACTTGTAGAAGGAATGATAGATGAAGTAGGAAAATATAAAAATACAAAGGAACATTTGCCGAAGGTTAAAGTTCAGCTCCAATCGATTAGAAAGATTATTGATGAAATATTAAACCTTAATAATAAAGATATAAATAAGAAAATGATTAATATAAATGATTTAATAAAGGAAATATTAATTCAACATGAAATCCAAATAAAAGAGAAATTTATAAATGTAGAGAGAGAATTAAAGAATATAAACTTAGATACAGATTATCATTTGATGTATAAGATTATAGATAATTTAATTGCAAATGCAGTAAGATACACAGATAGCAAAAATAATATAAAAATAACTTTGAATGAAGACAGACTTACAATAGTAAATTATGGATCTCATATAGACGAAGAACTTTTACCTAATATATTTGATGCTTTTGTATCAAGCAATTCAGAAAATAGGGGAAGTGGCTTAGGGCTTTATATAGCATATTATTATTCAAATTTATTAGGGTATAAGATAAAAATTAATAATATAAGTAATGCAGTAGAAGTAACAGTATATTTTAATTCTTAGGAATTTATAAAAAACGTACTCTTTGAATAACTTTTTATAAACTCCTCTTAAGATGAATTAAAGCTACAGAACATTTGCATATTAAATTCACAGGAAATTCATACCAAGGTAATATACTTATAGTATAGAGATTAAGGTAAAGGGGGAGCAACAGTGCTTACTATAAATAATTTAGAAGTTAAATATGGAAAAGAGGTAGCTTTATTAATAAAATCTCCTATTAAATTTGAGGCAGGAGATAGAATTGGAATAATAGGTTCAAATGGTGCAGGAAAAACTACTTTAGTTAAATCAATTTTAGGGCTTATTAATTATAATGGATCTATCAATACTAATATAAGGCCTGAGGATATATCTGCACATATGCAAAGTAATAATTATGCAGAGACAATGGCAGTTAAGCATATAATAGAAGCTGTTTTAGATACAAAAATTAATAAGAATAAAAGGTTACAAGATTTAATTAATTTTTTCGACTTTGATAAGTGTTTAAATAAAAGGTATAGTGCACTTTCAGGAGGGCAAAAACAAAGACTTACTATAATATTGGTTTTAATTCAAGATTCACCACTAGTATTTTTTGATGAAGTTACTTCAGGCCTTGATTTTGAAACAAGACAGCAATTAATGAGTAAAATTGAAGAATGGTACAGAAATAAAAATACAACTATTTGTATAGTATCTCATTATTATGAAGAGCTAGAGCAATTAACTAATAAAATATTAATATTAGAAAATGGTAGAGTTATTGATTTTGGAAGTAAAGAAGAATTGTTTAAAAAATATTGTGGAAATTCCATCATAACTTTATCTAAAACAAGTGAAAATGTTGAAATCACAAAGGATTTTAGAAAAATAAAATCTCCAAAGCATTTAATAGCAATTCCTAGTTTCAGTATAGAAGAAGAATTAGAAATATCAAAGCTTTTAATAGAAAAAGATATAAGCTTTAAAAGAAGTAATTCAGATATAGAAATAATGAGTATTAATGCTAAAAGTAAAAATGAAGTTTATAAAAAGGATGGTGAGACCCTTGAAAGCAAAATTAGTTAGATATAATTTAGTTAAGTATGAATTAAGAAATTTAGTAGGAAATATATTTTCAATAATATTTGGAGTTGTTTTCCCAATATTCATGTCTATTTTTTTAGGGAATATAATTTCTTCAAAATCTCCAGAAGAATTTAGAGAAGTTATAATGACTAGTATATTTATAAGTAATAGTTTAATGATTCCATTAGCTACTGTGTTTGTATCTTATTCAGCAACCTTTTCACAAGAACTTGAAAAAGGAATTCCTCTTCGCTTTAGATTGTTTGGATATCGTGAAAAAGATTTGATTATATCTAAAGTATTAGCGTATTTAATTTTTATGACAGTAGCTATAATTATTTATGTAATAGCAACTTTTTTAACATTGAAAATACAGGTTCCATCATTTTCTTCAGCTTTAGTTTTAATAGGTTCACTATATTTTCTTGCTATAATATTTTTTACATTAGCCCATGGAATATCTTTATTTTTTAAGAAGTTTGGACCAACTTATTCTATAACTATGTTACTTTATTTTGCAATAATGATTTTAAGTGGAATGTTTGGAGTACAAGCAAAAGATTTTCCAGAGTTATTAATGAAGGTTGCATATTTGTTACCAACAACTTATATATGTGGTGATTTTATTGATTTTTGGCAAAAGGGAAGTTATAACTTTATGCCATATATACAATCTTTAGTTCTACTTGCAGCAGTAGCAGCAATAATTATGTTTTTAGCAATAAATAAGGATTCTAGATATATCCATAAGGATAAGATTTCAGTAAGTAAATAGAAATTAATTTTAACTTTTGAGAAGTAAAATTAATCATGAGAAATGAAAGAATTAAGGAGCGTAGTCTTAATTCTTTCATTTTTTATTTTATTAGTATTTATTTATAAATGATTCGCAATTTATTTTTTATGTGGATTAATAAAATATAAAAAATAAATGCTTAAATTGATTTTAAATGTTATAATCATTAGACGTAATGTTAATATTGATATGTAGGAGATTAATAGAAGAACTTTAAGTATCAATTGTCAATTTTAAAAAAGTGGGTGTTTAAATGTCAAATAACAGATTTTTACCAATCAGTAAAGAAGATATGCAAGAACGTGGATGGGAACAATGTGATTTTATTATAGTTACAGGTGATGCTTATATAGATCATCATAGTTTTGGAACAGCAATTATTTCAAGAGTTTTAGAAAGTGCAGGATACAAAGTAGGTATAATTCCACAGCCCGATTGGCATAGTACAGACGATTTTATGAAACTTGGAAGACCAAGGCTTGCTTTCTTAGTTAATGGTGGAAATATGGACCCTATGGTTAATCATTATACTGTAAGTAAGAGAAAAAGAGATAAGGATCTTTATACCCCAGGTGGGAAGATGGGTGCAAGGCCAGATAGAGCTACAATAGTTTATTGTAATAAAATAAAAGAAGCTTATAGAAATATAGATATAGTTATAGGTGGGTTGGAAGCAAGTTTAAGAAGACTAGCTCACTATGATTATTGGGATAATAATGTAAGAAATTCAATACTTATAGATAGTGGTGCCGACCTTTTAATATATGGAATGAGTGAAAAGCAAATTGTAGAAGTTGCAAATGCGTTAAATGATGGATTCGAAGCAAAATACATAAGACATATAAATGGAACTACATATGCAATAGATTCATTAGAAGAAATTTATGGTGATTATAAATTATTACCTTCAAGAGAAGAAGTTACAAAGGATAAGCTGAAATATGCTGAGGCCTTTAAAATACAAAATGAGGAGCAAGATCCAGTAAGAGGGAAAGTCCTTGTGCAAAAACATGGTGATAGATATGTAGTTTGTAATACTCCAGAAATGCCACTTACAAGAGACGAGTTAGACAAGGTTTATTCTCTTCCTTATACTAAAGAATGCCATCCTATATATGATGAATTTGGAGGAATTGCTGCTTTAGAAGAAGTTAAATTTAGTATAGTAAGTTCAAGAGGATGTTTTGGTAACTGTTCATTTTGTGCAATTACATTTCATCAAGGAAGAGCAGTGCAAAGTAGAAGTGAATCATCTATATTAGATGAAGCTGTTGAAATAACAAATCTTAAAGACTTTAAGGGATATATACATGATGTTGGAGGTCCAACTGCAAACTTTAGAAAGCCAGCTTGCAAAACTCAGCTTACTATAGGTGCATGTAAGAGTAAACAATGTTTAACTCCAAAGCCATGCAAAAATTTAATAGTAGATCATAGTGAATTCTTAGGACTATTAAGAAAAATAAGAAAGCTTCCTAAAGTAAAAAAAGCATTTGTTCGTTCAGGATTAAGATATGACTATATAATGGCAGATAAGGATGATACATTCTTTAAAGAACTTGTTGAACATCATGTTAGTGGACAGTTAAAAGTTGCACCAGAACATGTAGCACCTAATGCTCTAAAATATATGGGTAAGCCATCAGGTGATACTTATGATAGGTTTAGAGAAAAGTTCTTTAAAATAAATAAGCAATTAGGAAAAGAACAATATTTAATACCATATTTGATGTCAAGTCATCCAGGAAGTGGATTAAATGAGGCAATAGAACTAGCTGAATATTTAAGAGATACAAAATATCAACCAGAGCAAGTTCAAGACTTTTATCCAACTCCAGGAACTCTATCAACTGCTATGTTTTATACAGGTATAAATCCTATAACTGGCGAAGAAGTTTATGTTCCTAAGACAAGAGAAGAAAAAGCTATGCAAAGAGCACTTCTTCAATTTAAAAATCCTAAGAACTATAATTTAGTTCATGATGCTTTAGTTAAAGCAGGAAGAGAAGATTTAATAGGAAATGGTCCTAAGTGCTTAATAAAATCGAAAGCTGATAGATATATTTCTAAAATGAGAAAAGAAGAATCAATATCTAAAGTAAATTCAAAATCAAGAAAATCAAACTCTAAGTCAAACTCAAAATTAAGTTCTTCTTCAAAGTTTGGAGTAAAATTAAATTCAAAAGAAAATAAACCTACTTCAAACGGAAAGTTAACTACTAGAGATAAATATGATGGGTTTAAAGGGAAAAAATCTAACTCAAGAAATAGCAAGAGTAGTAGTAGACAAGGAAGATAAGTTGAAATATACAATAATCCTATAGCCAAAGGAGAATAAGTAAATGAAGAAGAGTTTTAGAATAGATGAATTTATATTAAAATATCCATATATAGAAAAAATAATTAAAGAAAATAATATAGATATTGAAGTTTTAAAGGATATTTATAATGATTTTGTAGCTTATGAGATATCTTATGATAATCAAGCAGATTTTATATCTAATATTTTGAGATCCCAGCCAGCTATTCATTCGGTAAAATCACGAATAAAGCATCCAGATAGATTAATCGAAAAAATTATAAGAAAAACTCAAGACAGAAAACTAAAATATGGTGATGATTTTCAATTCACTTTAGAAAATTATAAAAATGAGATAAATGACTTAATTGGAATTAGAGTTATACACATATTTAAAGATCAATGGCAAGATATTCATGAATTTATCACTAAGACTTGGAAGGTTATTGAGGTTACTGCAAATGTAAGAGAAGGGGATAATACTAAGAAGTTCGAAGAACTAGATATTGAAGTAAGATCAAGAATATCAGGATATAGATCTGTTCATTATTTAGTTGAGTTTTATCCAACTAACGAAAAAGTTATAGCTGAAATTCAAGTTAGAACAATATTTGAAGAAGGATATGGTGAAATAGACCATAGATTAAGATACTCACATATAGAAATACCAGAAATATTAAAATCAAATCTACTTTTATTTAACAGAATTGTGGGAAGTGCTGATGAAATGGCATCTTTAATTAATGATCTTAGTAAAGAGTGGTTCAACAAAGAGGAAGAATTTTTAAAAGTTATAAAAGAACAAAAAGAAGAGATAGATAAACTAAAAAGTTTAAGTCAAAAGTAGTAGCAAGGTAAAGTGATATGATATTTTTATATAAAGATATCATATCACTTTTACTTTATAATTTTATTATACAATTAATGAAATTATATTGACTAAATATAGATAATAATCTATATTTAAGTATGATATATATAGATATATGTCTATATATTTAAAAAGTAATATATAGACAACAATCTATATAAGGAGGTTACTATGATTAAAAACTATGAAAAAAATATAAGAATATTTAAGGCTCTTGGGGAAATAAATAGAGTGAAAATCATAGATATGTTATCAAGTGGTGAAAAATGTGCCTGCATAATATTAGAAAGTTTTAATTTTACCCAACCAACATTATCACATCATATGAAAGTTTTAATGGATTGCGGAATAGTAAAATGTAGAAAAGAAGGGACTTGGATATATTATAGCTTAGATAGTGAAATTTGCAATGATCTTATGAAATTTCTAAAGATAATATTAAATAGCAAAGAAAAATGCATATGTAGTTCAAATAAAAAGTCAGAATAAATTTAAATTAGGAGAAAATATGAAAAAGATAGATCTTACAAAAGGGAAAGTTCTTAATGTTTTAATAACTTTAGCAATTCCTATAATGGCAAGTTCATTCTTACAATTTGCATATAATATAATTGATATGATATGGGTTGGAAATCTTGGGAGCGATGCAGTAGCAAGTATAGGTTCGGCGAGTTTTTTTATTGGACTTGGTAATTCTATTAATTCCTTTGTTGTAATAGGTACAGGAATAAAGGTAGCTCATGCAATAGGTGAAAAAAAGGAAAATGAAGTTAAGGAGTATATATCTTCAGGAATAATTCTAAATTTGTTTGTTGCATTAATATATTGTATTGTAGTTTTAATATTTGGTAGAAATCTTATAGGATTTTTAAATACAGGGAATCCTATAGTGGAAAATGAAGCGTATAAGTATTTAGCTATAAATGGACCAATTTTATTCTTTTCATTCTTTAATACTTTATTTATTAGAATTTTTAATAGTTTTGGAAATAATAAAAGTGCTTTAATAATAAATATTATAGGTATAGTAGTAAATATAATTTTAGACCCTATATTTATATATGGCTTTAAATTAGGAGTAAGTGGAGCTGCTATAGCTTCTTTGATAGGAACAGTAATAGTTTTTTTATTACTTTTATACAATGGAAAAACAGTTTTAAAAATAAATAAGGAAAATATAATAAATGTAATAAAGATAAAAGAAATAACAATTTTAGGGACTCCAATGGCAATGCAAAGAATTTTATTTACATTAATAAATATAATTTTAGCTAGGATAGTTGGAGGATTTGGATCAGAGGCAATAGCTGCACAAAAAATTGGACTTCAAATAGAATCAATAATTTATATGGTTATTGGTGGATTAAATGGAGCCATAACAAGTTTTGTAGGACAAAATTATGGAGCAAAGCAATTTAGAAGAATAAACCAAGGGTATAATACATCAGTAGGTATTGGAGCTATATATTCTTTATTTATAACAATAATTTTTATATTTACTCCAGAAATTTTAGTCAAATTATTTATTCGAGAACAAAATACTATTCATATTGCAAGTAATTATCTAAGAATTATAGGGGTATCTCAGATATTTTCAACTATAGAAATGATATCGAATGGAGTTTTTACAGGCCTTGGATTACCTAAAATCCCAGCAATAATAAGTATAGTTTTTACAATGCTAAGGATACCTATAGCTTTGGTATTAGTAAGGTTTTTTGATGTAAATGGAATATGGGCAGCAATATCAATTACAAGTATTTTAAAAGGAGTTATATCCTACTTACTTTATAAACTAAGAATATGGAAGGAGTACAAAGATGTTAAATGTGATCAAATCACTTGAATATAAAAATAAGTTATTAAAAGGAAATTTTGGAGTAGAACGTGAAACACTGAGAATAGATAGAGAAGGGAAATTGGCATTAACCAAGCATCCTAAGGTATTTGAATGTAAAATTAGCCATCCATATATAACAACTGATTTTTCAGAAAGTCAAATAGAACTTATAACTCCAACAGTAAATACAGTAGAAGAAACATATAATTTTTTAAATTTACTTTATGATATTACAGCCTTAGAAATAAAAGATGAACTTCTTTGGCCTCAATCTATGCCCTGTAGTATTCCGGAAGATGATTTAATTCCAGTTGCGGATTATGGAGAGTGCGGGAATGGAAAAGGTGCAAGTGATTATAGAAAAAAGCTACTAAAAAAGTATGGTGGTAAAAAACAATTAATATCAGGAATACATTATAATTTTTCCTTTAATGAAGAATTAATAAATGACTTATATAAGCTTTTAGGGAAAGAAGAAGATTATAGAGAGTTTAGAGATAATATATACTTGAAAGTAGTTAGAAACTATTTAAGATATAGATGGCTTCTTATATATTTATTAGGTGGAACTACCATAATGCATGAAAGCTTTGGTGATAAGTGTGTAGTGAACTTAGATAAAGTATCAAAAGATGGTTTTAGTAATGATGGAGCAGTATCTTATAGAAATAGTGAATGTGGATATAAAAACCCTATAGATTTATATCCAGATTATGGTTCAGTTAAAGATTATGTTACAAGTGTTAATAGATTTATAGATGATAAACTTATAGATAGTCATAAAGAGTTATATACACAGATAAGATTAAAAGCAATAGATAACACAAAATTCTTAGAGTCTTTATTAAATGATGGAATAAATTATTTAGAAATAAGAAGTATAGATATAAATCCATTTAGTAAGGCTGGAATATCCTTAGAAGATTTGAATTTTATAAATATATTCACTATATACCTACTTATAAAAGATGAAAGTTCTTATGAAACTTGGCAACAAGAAGCTCAAAATAATCAAAATATAATTTCTATGTATGGGCAAATGGATGTGGTTTTAAATAAAGATGGAAAAACTATATCTAAAAAAGACTGGGCAGTGGAAATATTAAATGAAATCAGAGTTATGAATAATGAGTTATGTTTAGGTAAGGAAGATGTAATAGATAATATGATAGAAAAAGTATTAAATCCTAAATTAACTTATGCACACAAACTTTCAGAAATGGTTAAGAAGGAAGGATTTTTAGAAGGGCATATTAAGCTAGCAAAAGAATATCGTGAAGATGCTTATAAAAATAGATTTAAATTAGAAGGTTTTGAGGATTTAGAATTATCAACACAAATACTAATGAAAGAAGCTATAAAAAGAGGGATAAAAGCTAATTTAGTAGATAGAAGTGAAAATTTTATTTCATTAGAAAAAGGAAATCATACAGAATATGTAAAACAAGCAACAAAAACTTCTAAAGATAGTTATATAACAATTTTAATGATGGAAAATAAAGTTGTTACAAAAGAAATTTTAAATAAAAATAATATTAAGGTTCCTTCAGGTTTTGAATTCTTTTCTTTAAATGAAGCACTTGGAAGTGTTAATAAATTTATAAATAAATCAATAGTTGTTAAGCCGAAGTCAACAAATTTTGGTATAGGAATATCTATATTTAAAGATGGAGCAGGAGAAGAAGATATTAAAGAAGCTTTTAAAATTGCTTTTGAAAATGATAATACAGTTTTAGTTGAAGAATTTATAGAGGGAAAAGAATATAGGTTTTTAGTTGTGGGAGATAAAGTTCCAGGAATACTTCATAGAGTTCCAGCTAATGTTATAGGAGATGGAAAAAGTACTATAACAGAACTTGTACAAGAAAAGAATAAAAATGCATTAAGAGGTAAGGGATATAAGACACCACTAGAAAAAATTAATTTGGATAATAATGCTAAATTATTTTTAAAGCAAGAAAATAAAGATTTTGACTATACTCCTAAAAAGGATGAGATTGTATATCTTAGAGAGAATTCTAATATTAGTACTGGCGGAGATAGCATAGATTATACGGATTTAATACCTAAAAGGTTTAAGGAGATAGCAGTTAATTCTGCAAAAGCTGTAGGGGCTAATATTTGTGGTGTTGATATGATGATAAAAGACTACAAAGATGAAAATTCAAATTATGCAATAATAGAGCTTAATTTTAATCCTGCTATTCATATTCACTCATATCCATATAAAGGAGAAGAAAGAGAGATTGCCAAGGAAATACTTGAGTTGTTGGATTTTATTTAGACTAAAACCTACAATAGATATATTTTCTTTTTTATAAGGGAACAGTTTAGTTAGTTCACAGTTTCTTTGATAAAGTAACAGTTTAGTTAGTTGATAGTTGGAGAATTTTATATAGTTAACGTTGAAGAGTTTTAGAGAGCAAAAGAGCTTTTAGTACAAAATAATTGTATTAAAGGCTCTTTTCATTTATATCAATTTTAAATTGCGAAGCATTTTATAACATTGATTTATTAAACATTAAAATTATAGAAATAATAATAGTATAATGATAAAATTGATTTAGAAGATTAATGTAGGAGGAGTAAATATATGAATTTCAAGATTAATAAGGAATATGTATTAAATACAGCAAAGAAAATATTAGAATTTGATAGTCCAACAGGATTTTGTTTTGATATTATGAATATTATTGAGGAAATAGCTACAAGCTTTGAGTATAAGTTTGAAAGAACAAATAAAGGTTGTGGAATAATTACTATTGAAGGGCAACAAGAAGGGAAAGTTATAGGACTTTCTGCTCATGTTGATACTTTGGGTGCAATGGTAAGATCTATAACTAATAATGGGACTTTGAAGTTTACATTGCTTGGAGGTCCAATACCTGCAACTTTAGATAGTGAGTATTGTAAAATAAGAACAAGAGAAGGAAAAATATATACAGGAACATTCTTAAGTACAAGTCCAGCTGCTCATGTTTATGCAGATAGTAAGGACAAAAAGCGTGATCCAGAAAATATGGAAGTTAGAATAGATGAAAGAGTTTTATGTAAAAAAGATGTTGAAGAATTAGGAATTTGTTCAGGAGATTTTATATTCATAGATACAAAAACAACTATAACAGAGAGTGGATTTATAAAATCAAGATTTATAGATGATAAGGGTAGTGTAGCTGCATTGATGGGGTTATTAGAATTCTTAAACAGGGAAAAAGTAATACCTAAATATAAAACTAAAATATTTATTTCAACATATGAAGAGGTTGGTCATGGTTCATCATATATTCCACAAGATATAACTGAGATGATAGCTGTAGATATGGGATGTATTGGTGATGATTTAACTTGTACAGAATATGATGTATCAATTTGTGCTAAGGATTCAGGTGGACCTTATGACTATAATATGGTAACTAATTTGATAAATTTAGCAAAAGAAAACAAATTAAGTTATGCTGTTGATATATATCCGTTTTATGGTTCAGATGTTGGAGCTGCATTAAGAGGTGGGAATGATATAAAAGGAGCACTTATAGGACCAGGAGTTCATGCATCTCATGGAATGGAAAGAACCCATTATGAGGCTTTAGAAAATACGATAAAACTACTTATTGGATATATAATTCAGTAAATATATAGATATAGTTAAGTAAATATTAAGAATATTTATATTTAATATTAAGAAAGATAGGGTATAATAACATTCATTAAATATGAATTTGGAGTGTAAGTAAATATGGATAAGATACAAATAATAATAGAATATTTCGCAAGATATGGATTAATATTTTTGTTTGTAATTATATTTTTGGAATATTTAAATTTTCCTGGGCTAGGGGCTGCAATAATAATGCCAGCGCTAGGAATAGCAATAGCTAAGGCTGGAATAAATTTTTTTGTAGCTTTAGGAATATCAACCTTAGCAGGAGCCTTAGCTAGTTATGTTTTATTTGCCTTATCTTATTGGTTTGGAGGACCTATATTAACAAAAGTATATAACAAATTTCCTAAATCTCGGAAATCTATTGATAAAGTATGTCTCTATGTAGAGAACTATGGTGATAAAGGGGTTTTAATAACAAGGTTAATTCCTGTTGGAAGAACATTAATACCTTTTGTAGCTGGAATGTTTAGAATGAACATAATAAAATTTTCAATATATTCAACACTAGGGATAGCTATTTGGAATGGGGTATTTATATATGCAGGATATGCTTTTGGGTATTGGTTTATTTAGAAAGTGATGGGGGAGAAATTAATGTATAAGAACATAATTTTTGATATTGGGAATGTATTACTAAGTTTTGATCCAAAGGAATACTTAAGAGAAAAAATAGGAGATCAAAAGTTAGAAGACATATATAAAGCCATTTTTGAAAGTGAAGAATGGGTAATGTTAGATAGAGGAACTATAACAGAAGAAGAAGCAGTAAGGAATATAATTGAAAGAAATAACTTATATTCTACTGAAATTGAATTGGCATTTACAGACTGGTATGGATTATTAAAGCCAATTGAAGAAACAGTAGAAATATTAAAAAATCTAAAGAATAACAATTATAAAGTATTTTATTTGTCTAACTTTCATGATTTAGCATTTAAGGAGGTAAATAAAAGAAATTCTTTCTTTAAAGTTTTTGATGGAGGGGTAGTATCTTATGAGGAAAAACTCATTAAACCAGAAGAAGCTATATATAATTTGATTCTAGATAAATATAATTTAATTGCAGAAGAATCTATATTTATTGATGATACAAGAGTAAATATAGAAGGTGCAGAAAAACTTAACATAAAGACTTTGTTATTTGAGACATCAGAAAAGTTAAAGAAAGATTTAAAACAATTAAATATAAATATTTAATAGATAGAGTAGGGACTAAGTTTAGATTAATGTAGTCTCTATTTTTTATTATAATATCTGTCATTGTTAAATTTAGTTCTATAGGGTAAAATAAATAATAGTTTAAAAAAGCGAGGTAAATTAATGATTATAGATAATTTTGAAAATATGAAATTAAGTGAAGAAATTCTTAAGGCATTGAAAAATTTAGGTTTTGAAAAGCCTTCAGAAGTTCAGCAAGAAGTTATTCCATATATGCTGGAAAAAAGAGATTTAGTAGTAAAATCTCAAACTGGAAGTGGTAAAACAGCAAGTTTTGGTATCCCATTATGTGAGTTAGTAAATATAGAAGAAAATAAGGTTAAAGCTTTAATATTAGTTCCAACTAGAGAACTTGCCATGCAAGTAAAAGAAGATATATCTAACATAGGAAGACTAAAGAAGGTTAGATGTGCAGCAATCTTTGGAAAACAGCCCTTTAATGAACAGGTAAGAGAACTTAAACAAAGAGTACATATAGTATGTGGGACTCCAGGTAGGGTAATAGATCATATAGAAAGAGGAAATTTAAATATAGAAAATATTGATTTTGTAGTAATAGATGAAGGTGATAAAATGCTTAATATGGGATTTATTGACCAAATCTCAGAAGTATTAAAAAAATTGCCTAATTCAAAAAATACTGCTTTGTTTTCAGCCACAATACCACAAGAAATAGAAGGATTATATTCTAAATATATGAATGATCCACTAGTTCTAAACATAAAATCAAAAGTATTTAATAGAGATAAAATAGTAGAGAAGTATATAAGTGTAGACAAAGAAGAAAAATTTAAATATTTATTGAAGTCTTTATATTCATGGACAGATGAATCTGCAATAATTTTTTGTAATACAAAGGACTCAGTTAAAAACTTAAGTACACTATTAAAAAAAGAAAAAATTAATGCAAAAGAACTACATGGAGATATGGAACAAAAAGAAAGACTAGCCACAATGGATAGTTTTAAAAATAAGGAATTTAAGGTTTTAGTAGCAACTGATATAGCAGCTAGAGGAATACATATAAATCATATAACAAATGTTTTTAATTATGAAATTCCAATGGAAAAGGAAAGCTATGTACATAGAATAGGGCGAAGTGGAAGAGACAATAAAAAGGGTCTAGCAATATCCTTAGTAGGAAAAAATGAAAATAGATTTTTACAAGATATAGAGGAGTATATTAATTACAAAATAGAAGAAGTCAAAATACCTTCTTATGAAGAAATAATAGAAGGTAGAAAAAGATTTTTTGAAAATCAAAAAAATAACTATGGAAATAAAATGAATACAAAGAAAAATGTTCATAGTGAAGTAATAAAAATACATTTATCAGCTGGTAAAAAGAAAAAAATAAGAAATATAGATATATTAGGAGCTTTAAGTAATTTGGAAGAATTAACTGGAGAAGATATAGGTATAATAGATGTTCAAGATGGATATTCATTTGTAGATATTTTAAATAATAAGGGAAATTTACTTTTAAAGAAGCATAAAGAATTCAAATTAAAAGGTAAAATAGTTAAAATTAGTAGGGCAAAAAGTTAATAGTGAGAATAGTTACATTTGAAAAAAGGGGTATGTTATATTTATTCAGAATATAATATACCTCTTTTTTTGTAGTAATAAAAAAAATGGATATAATATAACATTTATGTTTATTTATTCATATAAATTGTTAATTAATATATATTCACCGAATTATCACGTAAAAGTATTGAATGATATATACAAAAAACTGTATAATAAAACAAAGAAGAATTCTAAGGATTGGGATGGTGGAAAATTTGAAGCTTTCAAAGAAATTAGCTACATTTTTATTCTATTCCACATTATCTATATCTATTATTATAATTGCAATATTTTTAAGTATAATTTATAAATTAAAGAATGATTCAGTAGTCTTTAGTATAGATTACATATTAATATCTTTTTTTATAATATTTTTAATCGTTATTTTAAATATAATCACATATATATTTATCAATAAAAATGTAATAAAAAGATTAAAATTAATGAAAAAAAACATAAGTCAATCAAGTTTACTTGAAGAAGAAAATAGTATAAACATTGAAGAAGACGAAATAAATTACATTTATGATAAGGTAAACGCTCTTAGTAGAGAAGCTAATATGACTAAGAAAAAACTTATAAATACAATTAATAATTTAAAAGAAGAAGAAAAAAATTATTCTAACATATTAAATGCAATGTCTAATGCATTTTTCTCTTTGAAAGCTATAGTAAATGATAAGGGAGAATATATAGATGGTGAAATTACTGATGTAAATTTTGCAGGAATGGAGTTGTTAGGATTATCTAGAAAGGAAATTATTAATAATAAATTTTCTAAGGTATATAAGAATTTCTATAGAGATAAGAAAGAGATAATACAAATATTTAAAAGAATCAAAAAATCAAAGTCCGAATGTATTGCACGAGAAATAAACATAATAGATGATAAATGGGGATTAGTATCTATATACTCACTTAGTGATGGGTATTTTTCTATAATAATAAATAATATTACTGAAATAAAGAAATATGAAAAAAATATGACGTATCTAACTAATTATGATACTTTAACAAATTTGTTAAATAGAAATAATTTATTAGAGTATTTAATGGAGTTAACAAATTTAAATAAAGAATTTAATATATATTTTATAGATTTAGATAACTTTAAGAATATTAATGATACAGTAGGTCATGATACGGGCGATGAAGTTTTAAGAATACTGTCAGATAGATTGTCTGAATTATCCTCAAATAACGTAACTGTTGGTAGATTAGGCGGAGATGAGTTTATTATAGTAGAAAAAGAAAATTCAGATTCGGAGTCAATTAGAAAATTTGCTGATAAAATATTGAGACTATTAAATAAAAAAATTCAATTTAATAGATATAGCTTTAATTTAAAAGCAAGTATGGGAATAAGTAGCTATCCTAAGCATTCCAAAGATGCATTTACTTTATTAAAATATGCAGATATATCCATGTATAAGGGAAAGCAAGATGGTGGAAACATAGCTAAAATATTTTCTAAAGATATGGTTGAAGAAATAGAATTAGAAAATAAACTAATAACCGCATTAGATAATAATGAATTTGAAGTATATTATCAACCTATTTATAATGTTAAGAAAGAGAAGATTATAGGTGCAGAAGCATTGATTAGGTGGATAAGAAATGATGAAATAATTTCCCCTATAAAATTTATACCATTAGCTAAAAAAAATGGAGAAATAATAAGAATAGATGAATTTGTATTGAAGGAATCATGTAAATACTGTAAGAAAATGATAGCCTTAGGAGAAAAGGACTTTAAGATATCAGTAAATGTATCTCATTTAGCATTAAAACAAGAAGATTTTATAGAAAAAACTTTTAGAATAGTAAATCAATCTAATATTACTCCTAAATCTATAAAGTTAGAAATTACGGAAGATGAAATAATAGATAATACAGAGTTTGTTATTAATGTACTAAATAATTTAAGAAAATTAGGTTTTAAAATAGCACTAGATGATTTTGGCGTGGGTTATTCATCTTTTAATTATATAAAGATGCTACCTTTGGATACAATAAAAATAGATAGAAGTTTATTAATTAGTGTTGAAACTGATAAAAAAACATTAGCAATTATAGAGACATTAATAAAGTTATCACATAATTTAGATTTAGATGTAATATGTGAGGGAGTAGAAATGAAAAGCCAAATGGATTTACTTAGGGATATAAATTGTGATAAAATACAAGGATTTTATATAAGTAAGCCATTGAACGCAAAAGATTTTAATGATTTTATATTAGAGTTTAATAATATAAATATTAATAATAAAGAAGTCGCAACAACACTTTAATTTAATCTTATTAATTAAAAAAATATTTATTTATGGGAGGTAGAGTTTTATGAAGATAATTAAAAAGGATGGAAGGCTTGAGGATTTTAGTATTAGAAAAGTGAAAATAAGTATAGAAAATGCAGCTAGAGATAGTGGAGCAATGGTAAATGAGTCAGATTTAAAAATAATAATTAAAGATGTTGAAAAATATTTGTTAAATATAAGAAAAGATTCTTTAATCACATCAAGCTATGAAGTAATTGGTGTAGTATTTGAAGTATTAAAAAGAGATGGATTTAAATCAGTTTTAAAAGCTTATATGAAATTTGATAAATTAAGTTAAATTGCATAGTTGATTTTTAATCTTAATATAAAAATTCATTTATAATTATAGTTATGTTATAATCAAAATAACTACAATTATAAACGGAGGACTAAGAATGTATAAATTAGTAGCAATGGACATGGACGGTACTTTACTTAGAGAAGATAAAAGTATATCGGATAGAACTAAGAAAGCTATTCATGAAGCAAGAGAAAAGGGAGTTACAGTAGTATTAGCAACTGGAAGACCAATTGAAGGTGTTTTAAGATATTTAGAAGAATTAGATATGCTTACAGAACATGATTATGTACTTAGTTATAATGGTGCATTAGTTCAAAAAACAAAGAGTAAAGAAGCAATAACTAAAGTTGCATTAAAGGGTTCTGATTTACATTATTTAAAAAAATTAAGTGATGAGTTAGGTGTTAATATTCATGCGTTTTGGGATAAAAAAGGCTTAATAACTCCTAAAAATAGCAAGTACACAGAAGTAGAAGCTCAAATTAACAATATAGATATTCATGAGATGAATATAGATTCTATAGCTGATGATGAAGTTATGATAAAAATAATGATGATAGATGAAGCAGATATTTTAGGGGCAGCTATGGAAAAGTTACCTAAAGAAATATATGAGAAATATACTGTAGTAAGAAGTACACCATATTTTCTAGAGTTCTTAAATAAAGAAGCTAATAAAGGGGTAGGCGTTGAATTATTAGCAAATCATTTAGGAATTAAGAAAGAAGAAATAATAACATTAGGTGATGCAGGAAATGATATTCATATGATAGAATATGCAGGACTTGGAGTTGCTATGGGAAATGCCTTTGATGAGGTAAAAGAAATAGCGAATTATATTACTGATACAAATGAAAATGATGGAGTTGCTAAGGTAATAGAAAAATTTATACTAGGAAATAGTTAAAAGTTAAAGAGTTAAGGAAATAATTCAGATTTGCTGAATTATTGATAATAAAAAGCTTCTTAGGATTTTATCCTAAGAAGCTTTTTTCTATAATCTAGTTCACTAGATTATTTCAACAACTTTTCCACTTTGCACTCTTTCACTTTTTAATTTCTCTCCCGTATTTTTAACGAACTATTGTCAAAACATAATCATATAACTATATATAATAGAGAAATATAGAAAGAAGGATGATTATGTGTGGAATAACAGGATTTGTAAATTTTAAGGAGAACATTAAGAATAATATTTCAACCTTAAAAGCTATGACAGATACACTAATTAATAGAGGGCCAAATGCCGAGGGCACTTATATATCAAATAATGTAATGTTTGGACATAGAAGACTTATTGTAGTTGATCCAGAAGGTGGAAAACAACCTATGAAAAAGGTTATAAATGGAAAAGAATATGTGATTATATATAATGGAGAATTATATAATACAGAAGATTTAAGAAAAGAACTGATAAAGGAAGGATGTACTTTCGAAGCATATTCAGATACAGAAGTACTACTTGTATCTTATATTAAATGGGGAGTAGATTGTCTTAAAAGGTTAAATGGCATCTTTGCTTTTGCAATTTATGATGAAAATGAAAAACGTGTTCTACTTGCAAGAGATGTGATGGGGGTTAAGCCATTATTTTATACTATCAAAAATGAAACATTTATTTTTGGATCAGAAATAAAAGCATTATTTAAGCATCCATATGTTGAACCAGTAGTAGATAAAGATGGCTTAACAGAATTATTTGCTTTGGGACCTGCAGTTATACCAGGAACAACAGTATATAAAGGAATAGAGGAAGTAAAGCCAGCTCAATATATAATAGTTAAGGAAGATGTTATAAAAAAAGATATGTACTGGGAACTTAAAGCAGAGACTTTTAAAGAAACAAAAGAAGAAGCTGTTGAACATGTAAGGGAATTATTAATTGATGCGATTGATAGACAATTGGTAGGGGATGTACCACTTTGTACATTTTTATCAGGAGGATTAGATTCTTCAGCCATATCAGCAGTTGCAGCTCAGGAATATAAGAAAAAAAATAAAATATTAACAACTTACTCAATAGATTATGAGGATAATGAAAAGTATTTTGAATCATCATTATTTCAGCCAACCTCTGATCAACACTTTGCCGAATTTATGTCAAAATATATAGGAAGTAATCACAGAACGGTTGTATTAAATCATAAAGATTTAGTTACTGCTTTAGAAGATGCTATGATAGGGAGAGATTTACCTGGTATGGCTGATGTAGATTCATCTTTATATTTATTTTGTAAAGAAGTAAAAAAGGATTTTGTAATAGCATTATCTGGAGAATGTGCTGATGAATTGTTTGGAGGATATCCATGGTTCACAAATGAAGAAATGATAAATGCCAACACTTTTCCATGGTCTAGATTTATAAGTGAAAGAAAAGCAATATTAAATCCAAGTTTAAAAAACTTAAAAATAGAAGAAGTTGCTCAAGCAGCTTATAGTGATACTTTAAAAGAAGTTCCACATTTGACAGGAGAAAGTAAATTGGAGCATAGGATGAGGGAACTATTTTACTTAAATTTAAGATGGTTTATGGTTAATTTATTAAACAGAAAAGATAGAATGAGTATGGCAAATAGTTTAGAGGTTAGAGTCCCTTTTGCGGATTATAGAATAGTAGAGTATGCATTTAATATACCATCCAATATAAAGCTATTAGATGGCAGAGAAAAGGGGTTGCTAAGAAAGTCATTAGAAGGAATACTACCTGATTCAATAATATATAGAAAAAAGAGCCCATATCCAAAGACTCATAATCCTATATATACAGACATGGTTTGTAATATAATGACAAAAATATTAGATGATAAATCTTCACCTATTTTAGAAATAATAGATAAAGATAAGGTAAGAGAAATTGTAAATACGAAAGGTACAGCATATAAGACCCCTTGGTTTGGCCAATTAATGACAGGACCACAAATGATAGCATATTTAATTCAAATGAATAATTGGTTAAGTGAATATAAAATAAATTTAATATAGATTTAACTTAGAATTTTAATAAGAGCTGTTAAATAACGGCTCTTATTAAAGTTCTAAATTATATAAAACACTATTCGTTTATTAAAAAAACACATATAAATAGATAATTTTTTGTATATATTTATAATTCATTTATAAATATATACGTAGTAAAATTTAATAAAGAATAAAAGGGGGAGAGTTAATGGATAAAGAGTTAGAATTAATTTTAGAAAAGCTAATAAATGATTTTAAAGATATAAAAGAGGTCGCAGCTATAAGTTTTGCAGGATCTTCTACATCAAAAAGAAATGATACTTTATCAGATATAGATATAGATATATTTACTTATTCTGATATCTCAGTAGAGTTAAGAGGAAAAATAATTAGTAGGTATGCAGAGTATAAAGAAGTTGGAAATGATTATTGGGGTCAAGGTGATGAATTCATATTAAAAAATAAAAATATTCCAATAGATATAGCTTATTTTGGAATAGAATGGATAGAAGAGGTGTTAAATAATATATTAGTCAACCATAACGCATCTGTAGGATACAGTACATGCTTTTGGTATAATGTCAAGAATTCAGAAATAACTTTTGATAGAGAAGGAAGATTTGCTAAGCTAAAAGAAATTGCAAACTGTCAGTACCCAGTTAGGCTAAAGAAAAATATTATAAAAAAGAACTATCCTTTGCTAAAGAAGAATATATCTTCTTACTACAATCAAATAAGTAAAGCAATAAATAGAAATGATATAAATAGTATTAATCATAGACTAGCAGGTTTTATGGCAAGTTATTTTGATATAATATTTGCTGTTAACGAGACACCTCATCCCGGAGAAAAAAGACTAATAAATATAATTAAAAATAAATGCACTAAAATACCAAAGAATTTTGATGAAGATATAAATAATATTTTAAAGTCAACTGGCAATTTAGATAAGGAGTTATTAGTAAAATTAGATTCTTTGATAGATAGCTTAGATGATATAATATAATCTTAAAAGTATTTTATACCTAATTAAAAAATATCTGAAGTTTATGGTTATTTAAACAATATAAGTATTTTATCAACCTATGTATTTAAGTGGATAAATATTGTATCTTTATTTTATGGGAACTATAATGTAAATAAAAGCTTTTAGTTAGGATGATATTATGGCAACAGCAATTTATAGAAATGGTAGTATAAAAGAAGGTATAAATATAAGTGAAAAATCTTTAAATGTCGTTGGGTATTTATATAACTCAGATAATTTGAAAAAGACTAGTGACAAAGTTTTTACTAATATTCATAAAGACATAATAATAAGAAGTAAAGAAATGATATTTTTAAAAATACCAGTAGTAATAGATGGAAGCAAGGTCATAGTTGATGCAGTTATTGATAAAGATGAATTTATATTAAACTATGAAAGTGAAATATTAATAGAGTTTCTAAAAGAAAAAATATCATTGCATGAAAAGATAGATAAGAATATGTTATGTTTATTTTTATTTCAATATTTCTCATATTTATATACTGAAGAATTATTAAGTATAGAAGAGCGGGTAGATGACTTATTTCAAGAAGCGGTTTATAAAGGAAATGCAGATAATAAAGAAATATTAGAAATAAAAAAATCAGTATCCCTAATAAAAAGATTTACTTCCTATTATAAATCCATGTTAACATATTTAGATGATGAATTTAGTTGTTTAGATATTTATAATAAAGTTTTATTAGTACTGGATAACACTTTGAATTTAGTGGATAACATTGAAGCTTCTATATATTCTTGTATTGATATATATAATTCTGAATTATCAAATAAAATGAATAAAACAATGCAGCTTTTGACTGTTATAACAGTATCTACATTGCCTTTAACAATTGTATCAGGAATATTTGGAATGAATTTTCAAAATATGCCGCTATTAAATAGTAGTAATGGATTTATTGTTTCAATAGGTATTACTTTAATTATAGTATTATTAGAATTAATATATTTTAAAAGAAATAATTACTTGTAACTTATAAGAAATTTAAATATTAAAAATTAAAGGAGCTGTAGAAATACAGCTCCTAAATTATACATTCAAACATGATAAAAGTTATATATTAAAAAATATACTTTAATTACATAAGATATCTTATACCAAGTGTCTTATAATCTTTTATATATATTCTAGGGGCTCTTCTTCCAATAAGGCAAAGAATTTCATAGCTTATTGTATTTAAAATTTCAGCCATATCGTCAGCATCAAATTTTATAGAACCATCAGAACCAAGTAAAATTACTTCATCATTAAGAGAGAGATTTTTTATATCAGTTACATCAATCATAAACTGATCCATACAAACATTCCCTATAATTGGGGCAAACTCTCCATTAATAATGACTTTACCTTTATTAGAAAGGCCTCTAGAATATCCATCAGCATAACCAACTGGTAATGTTGCAACTATTGTTTTTCTTTTTGTTTTAAAGGTTTTACCATATCCAATATATTCATCTTTTTCTACTTCTTTAATATGAATAATCCTAGTTTTCCATGTTAAAACAGGTTTTATATTAAAGTTAGCCTTATTAACTTCATTTGATGGATAATATCCATATTGAATTATGCCAGGTCTTACATAATCATAATGACTATCAGGTAAATCCATTATTGCAGCACTATTAGATAAATTTTTATTATTAACAGGTACTCCTTTTTCATTAAGAAGATCCATAAATGAATTATAAATTTCAAGTTGATTTAAAGAATAGCTCTTATCTTTAAAGTCTGCAGTGGAAAAATGAGAGAAAATGCTTTCTATTTCTAAGTTATCTAATTTTGATATCTTTACTATTTCTTCTATTGAATTATCATTTTTTCTAAAGCCTATTCGCCCCATTCCAGAGTCTATAGCTATATGAATTTTAACTATTTTGTTTAAAAGTTTTGCTTTATTATTAAGGTTTAAAGCAAATTCATAACTAGATATAGTTGGCTCTACGTCATAATCTAATAATGCATCTATTGCGTAGTCTTCACTAATTCCAAGTAACATTATAGGAGCTTTAATTTCACTTTCTCTAAGCTCAATTGCCTCTACGATATTTGCAACGGCAAGTCTATCAATTCCATGGTTAAGTAAAATCTTAGATACCTCAACGGCTCCATGACCATAAGCATTTGCTTTTACAACTCCAATTATTTTACTATTATTAGATTTTTTCTTTATCTGTTCTATATTATATATTAAATTATTCAAATTAATTTCTGCCCAAATTGGATGTAATAAATTCATATCTAAAACTCCTTATTATTATTTGACTTGTTAATAATATCATTGATATTATTATATACATAAACTGAGTGTTTGATAAGTACCAGTTTACATCAATTTAATGAGGTCAGTTTTATTTTGCGGAGTAAAATAATTTAAAATGAAAAAATGAAGAAATAAAAAATTATAGAGAAAAATCCTTAAGGGATTTTTTTATGAAAAGAGTTTCTTACAGCTAACAGTGCAAATTATTATCAGGGTTAAGGTTAATAAGAAATAGGTAAAATGAAAGGAAATTATTATGGATATTATTGGTATAAACTTAAGAGAAAATAGTGAAATTCCTCTATATATACAACTGTATGATTTCATAAAATCTCAGATACAAAATAAAAATTTAAAATCCAATAGTAAATTACCTTCTAAGAGAAAGCTTTCTAAGTATCTTGATATTAGTCAAAATACTGTTGAAGCAGCTTATGGTCAGCTTATTACTGAAGGATATATAACATCTATTCCTAAAAGAGGTTATTATGTTTCAGAGCTGCAAGGGATAATAAAAATAAATATATCTAACATTACAAATAGTAATAAAAAATCTGTAAAAAAGAAATATAAGTATGAGTTTTTTTCAAGCAGAGTGGATCTTGAAAGTTTTCCTTATTCAACGTGGAGAAAAATAAATAAAGATTTAATTAATGAAGAAAATAAAGAATTATTACAAATAGGTCACTCACAAGGTGATAAAAATTTGCGAGAGACTATTTCGGAATATTTAAGATTTTCAAGAGGAGTAAATTCTAATGCAGACAATATAGTTATTGGAGCAGGAACAGAATATTTAGTACAGATTTTAATAAGCATTTTGGGAAGTGAAAAAATTTATGCAGTTGAGGAACCAGGATACTATAAAATTAAGAAGATATTGAAAATTAGAAAAACAGAAATTAAGTCTATAAGGTTGGATAATCAAGGAATTGATGTTGATGAATTATACAAAAGCAATGCTGAAATTGTTCATATAACGCCATCACATCAGTTTCCAACAGGTAAAATAATGCCAATAAGCAGACGAATGCAACTTCTAGCTTGGGCACAAGAAAGTATAAATAGATATATAATAGAAGATGATTATGATAGTGAATTTAGATTCGAAGGAAAACCAATACCAGCTCTTCAAAGCCTAGATACAAGCGGAAAAGTTATATATATTGGAACATTTTCAAAATCCTTTGCTCCTTCAATTAGAATAGCTTATATGGTATTGCCAGATGCATTAATAAAAGAATATAGAGAAAATTTTAGTTTTCTAATTTGTACAGTTTCTAGATTAGATCAACAAGCATTATATAGATTTATAGAAGAAGGATATTTTGAAAGACACTTAAATAAAATGAGAAATATCTATAAGAAAAAGAGGGAATTTTTAGTTTCATTAATTAAAAAATATTTAACTAATACCGAAATAATAGGAACTAATTCAGGATTACATCTATTATTAAAGGTTAATAATGGAATGTCAGAAAATGAGCTTATTAAAAATGCAGAAGAAAAAGGGATAAGGATTCTGGGACTATCCAATTCATATGATGATATAAAATTTGATACAAGAACAATTTTCCTAGGGTATGCAAGTTTAGATAATAGTGATATGGAAGAGGCTATAATATTATTAAAAGATGCTTGGAAATTATAGTATTTATTATGATAATTAATTTTTATATAGGAATAATATAAGTAGATTATATGATTATTAAAAGGAGAAGTTATATTATGGCTTATATAAATTTTAAAGAAGAGGTATATGTAGCTAAAATTCAATTAGAAAAGAGAGTTATTAATAATGAGAAGTTATTTAATGAAATAAAAGATAGTAATAAGCTATCTAATGAGTACATTCCAAATGAAAAGTATAGTTATAGAGAGTTTAATGATGTGGTTTTTGGTGGAGGACATTCAAAAAAAGAAGAGGATTTTGAAGAAGTAGGCAATATAGATATAATTTGTACCAAATTTATAAATTGTAAGTTCTCTAATATAAAATTTAAAGAGTGTAGATTTATTGGCTGTAAGTTTACTAATTGTGAATTTATTGGAGGAGGAGCATTATTTCAAGAGTGTATTTTTGTTAAGCAAGAAAGTGATACAATTCCTAATCTCAATAAAGAAGATAATTTATCTTGTGAATTTAATGAATGTAAAATATACGTAAAGTTTTTAAATTGCGATTTAAGTCATATTATATTTAAGAAATGTTACTTAAAAGATACTAATTTTGAATTAAGTGATATGAGCGATGGAATGATTTTTGATTGTGATTTAAAAATGATAATAGTAATAGATACTGATTTATCAGGTGTAAAGATAGTTGGTTCATATATAGAGGATTTGGAGTTTCGAGATAAATATAAAAGTAAATTAGATGAAAAAACTTTTATAGATAAAATAAAGTTAAGAAAAAAGAACAGAGAAGAATATGAAGGAATATATACAGTTTATGAAAATATAGCAGATAAATTTAAAGATAATAACTTAAATAATAATTTTGGAGAATATTATTTCTTATGCAGAAAGACACAAATGAAAGTATTGAAACCCTTACCCAAAATTTCATCATTCTTAGGATTAATAACTTGTGGTTATGGCGAAAGACCTTTATATGCTGCATATTTTTCTTTAGTTGCAATATTTATCTTCTCCATATTATATTTATTATTTGGAATTAAAGTAGATGAAGAAATAATTAGATATAGCTGGACAAAGGATGGATTTATAATAAGAAAATTCTTAAAGGATTATAATGAAAGTTTAAATTTAAGTGTTGGAATGTTTGCAGCAGTAGGAATGAATGAAGCTCAACCAGCACCAATATCATATATGCTTAGTAATATAGAAATGATAATCGGTGTATTAATGATGGGAATAGGAACAGGATCTTTAGTGAAGAAGATAGTAAGATAGAGACTTTCCAGTATATTCACAAAGTACAGTGTAGTTTTTTATTTAGATAACAAGGAACAAGAAGCAGTAAAAGGTAACAGGGAACAGGTTTTAGGTAACAGGTAACAGGTGTGGATTTTGCAAGGAAAATAATTAACACTTTTTATTTTATGTTTTTAATGGGGTTGTTTCAACATTAGGGTTGGAACAACTTTTATTTTATGTCAAATAATAATTATATTAATTATAAATAATAATATATTGTTTTTCAATAAAAAATACTTGAAAAACAATTGATTGAGTAGTACTATATAATAGATTCAGATAATTAAGTAAAAGCTATGCAAATTTTATATTTTTAGAGAATGACATGATTTTTAGAAAAAATGAGGAGGTTTTTATGAAACGAGGAACAACACTATTTTTAAAATTATCTATTATTCTTATTGGAAGTCCTATTATTGCTTTAGGTATGTTTGGGGTGTATTGGTTAGGAAATAATCCAGTAAACCCAAATTATTCTTATATAATATATCCTATTTTAATAGGGATATATGCATCAGCAATGCCATTTTACATTGCATTATACATGGCGTTTAGACTTTTAAGTTATATTGACAAAAACAAAGCTTTCTCACTAATTTCCATAAAAGCTTTAAGTAATATAAAATACTGTGCAATCACCATCAGTACCTTATATGTGGCAATGATGCCATTTATTTATCTTTTAGCAGATAAAGATGATGCACCAGGACTTATAATAATTGCAATGGTTCCTATATTTGCTTCAATGATAATTACAGTATTCTCTGCTGTTCTTCAAAGACTTTTACAAGAAGCTATAGATATAAAGTCAGAAAATGATTTAACAGTATGAGGTTGATAAAATAGAAAGAAAAGAGGTGAGTTTTAGTAGGTGGAATAGATTGTATATATTCCCTTACTAAAGAAAAATTATGAATTTAAAAGATGAAAAGTTTTTATCTAAGATACTGGCAGCAATTTTAAATATTAGCATTGTATTTGGAGTAATTCTTACAATTGGAGTATTTTATACTACATTTTATAAAAGAAATATAGTAGATTTTATTACGAATGAGGGGTTAGTTGTACTATTACTAGTTGTAGGAATAAGCAGTTTATTTTATATAGTATTCCAGCTTAGAGGTATAATAAAAACATTAATATCAGGCGATCCTTTTGTTAGATCAAATGCTATAGCTTTCAAGAAAATATCAATATCATCATTAATTATAGCTTTATGTTATTTAATTAATTTATTTATAAATTCTAATTTTAAAGAATTTAAATTTATATATGTTGATAATATGGGAATCCATACTGATATGGAAGTATTTATATTTTTATTTGCATCAGCCTTTATCTTTATATTATCAAAGGTTTTTGATAAGGCAGTTACATTTAAAGAAGAAAATGATTTAACAGTATGACAAAGGAGAAAAGCATGGGAATAATCGTAAATTTAGATGTTATGATGGCAAAGCGAAAAATTTCATTAAATGAACTAGCAGAAAAAGTTGGGATAACTAATGCCAATTTATCTATATTAAAAAACAACAAAGCGAAGGCAATTAGATTTTCTACTTTAGAAGCTATTTGTAGAGAACTCAATTGTCAACCGGGAGATATTTTAGAATTTATAAATGACTAATTAATGGGTTTGAGACTAGAAATTATTAATGGAGGTGTATATATGATTAATGCAGTTGCTTTAGTTTTAATGAAAGATAAAAAAATTCTTTTGTTAAAACGTTCAAAAAATCGTCTGCCAATAATAACTATGAAAAATGAAGAAACTGAAGAGGAATGTATAAATAGGTGGAAACAACAGAATTTTGAATCGGAAAATTTACCCAGTGTTAAATATAATAAAAAAGTAGATATAGAAGATTATAATATAAGCTTAATTTTTATGGATGCTACCAATCTAGATATAAAAATAATTGATAAAAATTTAGTTTTTGAAGATTGTATGTGGGCAAATAACTTAAATAGAGTTGAAAATGAATTATTTAGATATGTAATAACTCAATGTGAAATAGAGAAATATACCTCTATAGCCTTAGTAACTTTAAAAGAATATGTAAATATGAAAAGTAAGTATAAAGTAAAAAGTCCATTACTAGATTTTGAGAAGACTAAAATGGAAAATAACAAAGCTATAATACTTATTATCTTGTCTTTATTAATAGGGATATTATTTTCAAGATTTATCTTTGGATATCTAGGAGTTTCAGTACCCATACTAACTCTTTTAATGATAGTAATATTTATATTTTCAGTAGATATAAAAACTAATAGTATATTGGGGTATTTCTTTTTAGTAATAAGTGTTATTCTATCATGCAGCTATGGAATCTTTACAAATGAATTATTTAGAACTATGAATGTCTTAATTATTCCAATAACATTATTTTCGGGATTTTTATTATTAACATATAATAATATCCCCTTTAAGTTACTAAATTTTGGAGCAGCTTTTTTAGAAATAATTATAGGTCAATCAATAGAAAATACAAGTAAGCTTCCATTAGTAGTTAAAGAAGTATCTAAGAAAAACAATGTAAAAGAAAATAAAAATATGAAATCTATAATAATAGGTTTATTAATATCAGTACCATTACTAATATTTACAGGAATTTTACTTGCAGGAGCTGATGAAGTTTTTAATTATTATTTAAAAAATATATGGGATTTTTTAAATATCAAAAATATATATGATTTCATATTAAAATTTTTAATAGCAATAATAATTATGTTCTTAGTTTTTGGATTATATTATAGTCTTAATTCAACTAAAATAAAAAAGGTTGGAAATGGAAGGATAAATAAATCATTTAATTCAACAACTATAATAACGATACTAGTATCTCTAATAGCTTTATATTTAACTTTCACTAAGATACAAGTATCATATTTGTATTTAAATAAAGAATTACCCATTGGATTCGATTTTGCACATTATGCAAGAGGTGGATTCTTTCAATTAGTAACTTTAGTGGTAGTAAATATATCAATAATAACAGCAATGAATTTCAAAACAGCAGTTAATAGCATTAAAAGTAAAAATATTTTAAATATTTTATATAGTTTAATAACAGTATTAACTATAAATATGGGAGCTTCAGCTATATATAAAATGAATTTATATATAAAAGAATTTGGATATACAAGACTAAGAATTTTAGTTCAAGTATTTACTATATTTTTATGTATTTCTTTAATTATATTACTTATATTTATATGGAAAAATAAATATTTATTTAAGCCAATAGTAATCGCAGGGATAGTTATATATGTAGGGTTAAACTATTTTAATATAGATAATTATATAGCAAAACAAAATCTAGAAATAATTAGTACAAAATACGAAATAGATGATGGATATTTATCTACACTATCTTTAGATGCTCAAAATGCAGTAAAAGAAGGGTATGAAAAGGGCATAATAGAAAGTCAGTATTATTTTAGATTGTTTAATAAAAAAGTTACTACTAAACACTGGTATGAATACAATTATTTTAACAATAAAATAGTTAGATAAAAATAGTAATAAAATGTGAAGCATTTTTCAGTTCACAGTTCACAAGGCACAGTGCACAGTTGTTTTTATTTTATTCCCAAAACTGTGAACTGTGAATTGTGCGCTGTGAACTATATAAATTGCTTCGTAATTTATTTTAAAGTAGTCCTAAATCAATTTTCCATAAAAGAACTCTTAGTACAGATTCATTAATACGTTTCTCATTTATTTCTCCGTTTTGTATTGCTTGTAGTACAACTGGAATTTGAACATCAAAATCAGAAGCTATTAATAAGTCATTTCCAGCATTTATAGCTAATACGGCAGAATTATAATCTCCGATATACTCTTTAATAGCATCCATTTGCAAATCGTCAGTCATTATGACTTTATTATAGTTTAATTCATTCCTAATTATATTATGAACATTAGAAGAAAGTGAAGCTGGTAGATTTTCATCCATAGATTTTACTATATTATGAGAAACAAGTATGCTATCAGCACCTGCCTTTATCCCTGCTTCAAATGGAAGAAAGTCAAAAGTTTTAAAGCTTTCGTAACTCCTTTCATCAATAGATATACCAGTATGAGTGTCTAAGTTATTACCATACCCAGGAAAATGCTTTAATGTAGAACCTATGTTATTTTCTTTCATTGTGCTAACAACTGTTTTTATATATTTAGAGGTTTCTATTTCATCTTTTCCAAAGGTTCTAGGATAAATATAATCATATGAATTAGTAGATACGTCACAAACAGGAGCCAAGTTAACATTTATGCCTAAGCTTTTTAAAAGTGTGGCTTTTTCCTTTGTATCGCTAATTATTAAAGGGTATCCTCCCTCATTATATAAATTTTGAGGAGAGTAAAAAGGAACACCTCTAAAAGTAGTATATCGACTTAATCTATTAACAATACCACCTTCTTCATCAATACCTATAAGTAGTTTTATTTTAGAGTTATCTTGATAAGATTTTAATGTATTAGATAAAGACTCTTTTGTTTCATTTTTTACATTGTCATCAAATAAAATAAATCCACCAACTTTATATAATTGCAAATCGTCAAGTGCAGTATTTTTTCTACATCTAACAAAAAACATTTGTCCAACCTTTTCTTCTAAAGACATACTATTTAAAATTTTAGTGGCTTTTTCTTTATTTGATATTAAATGATTATTATTAGGAGCATTGTTATTTCCAGAAAAATCATCATCATTACTATTATTGATATTAGAATCAGTATTATCACTAATATTATTTTTATCTGGAATAATATTTCTACCATTTAAAAGCTTATTTACTAAAAAACCAGAAAGGATTGATAAAGATATAAAAAGAAAAATTAATACAAATTTTTTCATAGTTTAGTCTCCAATTTTATTTTTTAATGATTTTATTAATAATTATACCCATAATATAATTATTAATTGACACTTACAATTTAATAAT
>JAQCTH010000149.1 GCA_027686065.1 Clostridiaceae bacterium AF10-41 | reverse complement strand
TAATAGCTTTAATAATAAATTCAGTATATTTCTATAAATCTATTAAGGGAGATTTTGATTATATAAATAGATATCATGCTATAACAAGAGGTGTTTTATTATATGAAGAAAGAGCAGATGAAATATTAAATAACTTTGACATATATAATCAATACTCACTTCTACAAAATGAAATATTTTTTGAAAAAATACCAATGATAAATCCAGATGACGAAAGATTAAAAGAAGACTTTTATAGTAAATATTCTGTCTTTGGTATTCTTTTATATTATATTAAAAACCCCAAGGCTTTAATAAAAATGTCTGACTTAGCTTTTAAAAACTCATATTCAATAAGACCAAAAGTAATGGGGAACTATGAAAAATCTGAAGGTAAGGCTTATGGGAAAAGATCTAACTTTTTTGTATTATGGAGCTCTTTTAAAGAAAGTATTATGCCAAAGGGTTTTATCATATCAGTAATATATATTTTTATATATTTAATTTTTTCTTATAAGAAATATATAAAAGCATTTAAGTTAGGCAATTTAGAAGGGTTACTATTTGAAGAAGGATTATTATATGCACTAATAATAGGTTTATCTCAAATATTCATTTCAATAATAGGGGCAGGAGATGCAGACTTATCAAAACATGTATTTATGTACAATTTAAGTTTTGATTTAATGATAGTATGTTTGTTAAGTAATATCATTAGTAAAAAAGATTCTAAAGGGAGGATAAAATAATGAAAGATGAAAATCAAAGAAAAGCAGTGGATTTTTATATTAATCTATTAATAGCATATTTTTTTATTCTTTCAATTATAATTACATTTTTAAATTTTCAAGTAAACTTTGAAAACTATATTATGCTAACAATATTAATGATAATTGCATTAATTAGTTACTATTTTAATGTGACAATATCTTTAGTGATAACTTTAATAATAGATTTCATTTATGGAACCTATAACTTATATAAAAACATATCAACAGGAATATCTTTAAATAATGAAGTTTATTTGTGGATAGTTTTCATGCCACTAACAGCTGTGATTGTTTCATTAGTTTCAAGGAATATATTATTACTTCAAAATAAGGTGGAAGAACTAGAAGATTTAAATGAAGAACTAGTTATGATAAATCCATTAACAGGAGATAGAAATATAAAGGCTTTTACTAACGAAATACCAATATACATCAGTATGAATAAAAGATACAACATACCAATAACAATTATGATTGTAAAGTTTAAGTATGGAGATAGATTAAAAACTATAGTTGGAAAAGATTATTTCAATAACATATTAATAAAATCATCAGGAGTATTAAGTGAATCCTTAAGAGTAGAAGATAGAAAGTATATATTAAATGATAGCACTTTTGTGTATATATTAATTTCTGATAATTCAGGTTCAAAGGTAGTCGAAAATAGATTGAAAGAAAATATAAAAAATATAGAAATGAAGGACAGAAAATTTAATAAAAATATAAACTTAGAAATTCAAGTTGGATCTTATACCTATGAAGGAGATGTAAAAGATCCATTGGAACTTCTGAAAAAAGCTGAGAAGGAATTAGAGTATGACGTATAAAAGAAAATCCATACTGATTATCATATCTTTTATACTATCATTTAATATTTTCTCTATAAAAAATTATACTAGTGCAAAAGAAAAAAATATTCTTATAACATATGATTCCTATAAAGCTTATGGAGAAAAACTTAATTTGCTAAATGAAGTAATAAAATTATCATTAAATTTAGAAAGTAACTTAGAGGTTATTAATTTAGAAGAAATAGAAAATATAAATTTTAATAGCTATGATGAAATAATTTTACTTAAGAATAGACCAGAAGAATTTAAAGAAAATATTATTAATGTATTAGATAGTTATAGTGATAAAATTCTGATGATTATAAATAGTGATGAAGAAAATGAAAATTTATTTAACAAAGAAATAAGTAAATCTATACGAATAAAGAATTTAGAAGATTATGATAAAAACAAAACTGTAAGAGAAGCGATATTAAAAATGTCAAAAAAAAACAACAAAACATTTTTTATGCTAGATGAAGCTTATCCATTTGACGATTTAAATGAGCTAGTAAAAAAAATAGACTATTTATATAATAAAGGAATACCATTTATAATATCATCTATGCCTATATTTAACAATCAAAATTCCGAGGCTATGAAAAGATATATGGAGGTTTTAAGATATGCTGAGAGTAGAGGTGGATCCATAATATTACACTACCCATATATATATCAAAAAGATAATGTAAGTGCAGATATAAAAGAAATATTAAGTAAAATGGCTATGTCACAAAAAAGTTTTCAAGATTACTTAGTTTACGCAACTGCAATAGATATATCAGAAAATTGGCTTTATTTTTCTGATATAAATAAATATTTAGATATAAGTAATACTTTATTTATAACACCAATAGATGAAGATATAAAAATAAGTAAAT
>JAQCTH010000148.1 GCA_027686065.1 Clostridiaceae bacterium AF10-41 | reverse complement strand
ATCATAGTTTTTATTTGTGCTATAACAAACTTAGGGGAAATTTGGATTATAGCTATTCCAATAATCATTTACTATTTTTATATTTTTAGATTACTTTATAAGTTAAGTTATGATCTTGAAACCATTAATTATAAATTATTAGAAAAGAATAAAAGAATTAGTAATAAAAAGTTTCTTTTTATATATTCAACTATTTGTATTTTTATAGTTGGAATTTGCTGTATTATTTCTAATCATATTAAACTAGATTCTTCAGAAGTTATTGAGGTAAAGGAATTTGGAACTAGAAATATGTTAATAGACAAAGGAATTCCTATAGAAATAGTTAAAGACATAGAAGATAAAGACATTATTAAGCTTAAAAATTTAATAAATGCTGAAGTTTTTAGTGAAAATTTAAATTTTAAATCTATTTTAAATAAAGATAGAAGTAAATTGAAGGTAACAACTATCTTTTTTGAACTTATTGATAATGAAATATATACAATTGAATATTTTAATTGGGGGGAAGAAGGATCTTACTGGCAAAATGGTTTTGCAATAAGTAATACATGGCCTTTAGAATTGGTAAATGGTAAAATATTATATGAAAAAGATGGAATTAATTACTTTGCTGAAATACCTAGATTAAATGAAGGAATGATTAAAAGTATTAATGTATTTGGAGATGAAAGGCAAGATAATAAGATTACAGGGGCTATAAATTATCCATATAACTCTAAAAAACAAAGAGGTTATATTTTCTATAAAATAGGTGTCCAAAAAGGAACTATATCAGGTGCAAATATAGTAAATTATATTAATTATAATCATCCATTTAGAATTCCGTATACTGAAATAGAAAAGAAAAATATAATGTTTAGTGATAACTTAAGACAACATTATACAAACTTTACTATTAAGTTAAGTGATGAATGATTTGGTAAATAAAAAAATACTTTGACAATCAAAAGATTTGACAATTGAAAATTTTGAATGTATAATATCAGTTACTAAAATGAAAGTATTTATAGGAGTTGAATATTATGAAGGTTAGGATTATAACAGATTCAGCATGTGATCTACCAATAGAATATATAGAAGAAAACCAAATAGACGTAGCACCATTAATGGTTAATATAAATGGAAAATTTATACCAGATGATTTGGGACAAAGTTTGAAACATGAAGATTTTTATAAAATGATAAAAGAAGGAGCAATGCCATCTACAACACAAGTTAATGTTGGTACCTTTTTAGAATTATTTAAGAAGTATGTAAAGCAAGGAGAAACAATCTTATATATAGGGTTGTCTTCAGCCTTAAGTGGGACATATAATAGCTCTAATACAGCAAGAGAAATGATATTAGAGGAATATCCAGATGCAAAAATATATCTTATAGATTCATTAAGCGCATCAGTAGGAGAAGGGTTATTAGTCTATAAGGCTAATGAAATGCTAAATAACAATATAGATATAGATGAAGTGGTAAAGTTTATAGAAAATATTAAAAGACATGTTATACATGCTATAACAGTAGATGATTTAAATCATTTAAAAAGAGGAGGACGTATTTCAGCAACAGTTGCTACTGTAGGAAGCTTACTTGGAATAAAACCAACTCTTAAAATAGATGATGAAGGAAAAGTAATACCAGGAGATAAGATAAAAGGAAGAAAAAAAGCTTTAAAATATTTAGCTAAGCAACTAAAAGATAAAGCAATAAAACCAGAAGAACAAGTAATTTTTATATGTAATGCGGATTGTAAGGATGAAGCAGAAGATATAAAGAAAATGATACTTGAAGAAGTTAAAGTTAAGGATATAATAATTACATCTATAGGGTCAGTAATAGGAACTCATGGTGGACCAGGCACTTTAGGAGTAGTATTTATAGGAACTGAAAGATAGAATTACAACATTATAAATATAAAAAAATTAACAATTTATTATATAATTTGTCATCATTACTAAAAAATAATTTGATTTGGAAAACTCCTACGGGAGTTTTTTTGTTGTATTTAGAAAACCCCGCGTTAGACGTGGGGTTCCGTATAGCTTATAGCTATGAGTATGACAAAAAAACTCCTTCTGATATAATAAAAATGCGGTCTGGCAACTGCACTTTAATATCAGAAGGAGGACATTCGAAATGAATGATGTACATAGTTTATCACATACAAAGTGGAACTGCAAATACCATATTGTATTTGCGCCGAAATATAGAAGGAAAGTATTTTATGAAGAAAAAAGATTAGAGGTAGGAGCAATACTTAGAAAATTATGTGAATGGAAAGGCGTAAATATAATAGAAGCTGAAGTTTGTGTAGATCATATTCATATGTTAGTAGAAATACCACCTAAAATGAGCGTATCAAGTTTTATGGGATATCTTAAAGGAAAAAGTAGTTTGATGATATTTGAAAAATGGGGGAATATGAAATATAAATATAGAAATAGAGAATTTTGGTGTAGGGGATATTATGTTGATACAGTAGGGAAAAATACTAAAAAAATAAAAGAGTATATAGCTAATCAATTGCAGGAAGATAAAGTATCAGAGCAGCTTACAATGGAATATTTAGACCCGTTTACGGGTAGCAAATAGAAGGAATGCGTGTGCCAGACCGAGGGTACGCCTTTAGGCGATGCTAGTAATAAAGGGCTAGGCCCGAAAATGCAAAACCACCAGCTAAGCTGGTGGATTTTTATT
>JAQCTH010000147.1 GCA_027686065.1 Clostridiaceae bacterium AF10-41 | reverse complement strand
TTTATAGAAAATTGACAAAATTATTAATTAAAGAAATAGATAAGTTTAATGATAATAAATCAATTATTTTTATGGATGGAGAAAATATAGAGTATAGTCAAAGATTGTTTAATTATAAATTTACTGATCCTAAAATAATACCTATACCTATAACAAATATTGATAAAAATGAATTTAAAGTAAATAAAAATAATAACTTCTTATGGTTAGGAAGATTAGAAAAAAGTAAGTGTAATGTATTGAAATGTATATTAATGGATTATAGAAAATTTCTTAATAGTAATCCTGAAAAACAAAATAATTTTATTATTGTTGGAGATGGGGACGGAAGAGAAGATATAGAAATTTTAATAAAAAAGCTAGAGCTTGATAAAAATGTTGAATTAAAGGGAAGCATATTTGGAGAAGAACTAAAACTTATATTATTAAACTCTAAACTTCTTTTTGCAATGGGGATTTCCGCTTTAGAAGGAGCAAGTATAGGGATACCGACTGTATTGGTAGACTGGTATAAATATAATCCAAGTTATATTAACTATAGATGGTTATTTGAAACTACTAATTATACACTTGGAAAAGTTATAGAAAAGGGAACTAAGATTAAAATTAATAGATGTTTTTGTGATGTAATTAATGAATTGAGTAATGAAGCATTAGATATTTCAAAAAAAACTTATGGATATTCCCAAAATCACGAAATAAGAAATGTATATAGTGAGTTTTGTAAATATGCTAATAAGACATCCTTTTCAATGAATAGTATTGAGTGTGATAAAATGTTAAAGACTTATAATAATTTAATAGCAGTTAAATTGTATAAAAAGTTAAATAACTCTAAAAATATTAAAAGTATCTAAATAATTTTTGTAATGAGGTGTAGTATATGAAAGGAATAATATTAGCAGGGGGAAGTGGAACTAGGCTTTATCCTGTAACGAAAGCTATGTCTAAGCAGATGGTACCGATTTATGATAAGCCTATGATTTACTATCCTATGTCAGTATTGATGTTAGCGGGGATAAGGGATATATTAATAATATCAACTCCTAGGGATATTATTAATTTTAAAGAGCTATTTAAAGATGGTTCAGAATTTGGGTTAAACATAGAGTATGCGATACAAGAAAAACCTAATGGATTAGCAGAGGCTTTTATTATAGCAGAAGATTTTATAGGAGATAATAATGTGGCAATGGTTTTAGGAGATAATATTTTTTACGGTAGAGGGTTAAGCTCCTATTTAGAAAGAGCTTCTAAAATTAAAAGTGGAGCAATAGTTTTTGGACAATATGTACATAATCCAAGAGACTTTGGAGTAGTTGAATTTGATGAAAATGGCAATGTAATTTCACTAGAAGAAAAACCTATAAAGCCAAAGTCTAAATATGCAATCCCTGGATTATATTTCTATGATAATTCAGTCGTTGAAAAAGCTAAATCTTTAGAACCATCTCAACGGGGAGAATTAGAAATTACAGATTTAAATAGAGTTTATATGAATGAAGGAAAGTTAAAGGTTGAGATATTTGGAAGAGGAATGGCATGGTTAGATACAGGAACTCACTCGTCAATGCTTAAGGCTTCTAACTTTGTTGAAGCAGTGCAAACGACACAAGGAAATTATATAGCTTGCCTCGAAGAAATAGCTTTTAATAATGGATGGATATCAAGAGAACAAGTTGAACAACTAGCTAAACCTTTAATGAAAACAGATTATGGTAAATACTTAATGGACATTATTAATGAATAGGGGGGGAAGGGAATGAAAACTTATTTAGTAACTGGTGGAGCTGGGTTTATAGGTTCAAATTTTGTCTTATATATGCTTAAGAAATATGAGGATATAAGAATTATAAACTTAGATAAATTAACATATGCAGGAAACTTAGAAAATTTAAAAAGTGTAGAAGATGATTCAAGACATATATTTGTCCAAGGAGATATATGTGATGCAGAATTAGTATCTTCATTATTTGAAAAATACGAAATAGATTATGTGGCTCATTTTGCAGCAGAATCGCATGTTGATAGAAGCATAAAAGAACCAGAGGTATTTGCTAAGACTAATGTAATGGGAACGGTAAACTTATTAAACTGTGCAAAAAATGCATGGGAAACAGAAGATGGTTGGAAAGCAGGGGTTAAGTTCTTACATGTTTCAACAGATGAAGTATATGGTTCTCTTGGAGAAACAGGATATTTTATGGAAACTACTCCATTAGATCCACATAGCCCATACTCAGCAAGTAAGGCTGGATCTGATATGATGGTTAAGGCATATGGAGATACTTATAAAATGCCAGTTAACATAACAAGATGTTCTAATAACTATGGACCATTTCAATTCCCTGAAAAATTAATACCACTTTTAATAAACAACTGCTTAAATTTAAAGGATGTACCTATTTATGGTGATGGATTAAATATAAGAGATTGGTTATATGTTGAAGATCATGCAAAGGCAATTGACATGGTTATTAATGATGGAAAATTTGGAGAAGTTTATAATGTTGGTGGTCATAACGAAAGAACTAACATTCAAATAGTTGATACGGTTATTAAGTATATTAATGAAAATGTTGATAGCAGTGTAACTGAAAACTTAAAAAAGTTTGTTGAAGATAGAAAAGGTCATGACAGAAGATATGGAATAGATCTAAGTAAGATAAAAGAAGAACTTGGATGGTATCCTGAAACTACTTTTGAAGTAGGAATAGTTAAAACTATTAAATGGTATTTAGATAATAAAGAGTGGATGAATAACGTTACTTCTGGTGATTAT
>JAQCTH010000146.1 GCA_027686065.1 Clostridiaceae bacterium AF10-41 | reverse complement strand
GAGAAAAAAATTAAGAAATATGCAAAAATGAAAAATAAAAAGAATATTAGTTTAAATATACTTAAGGTTAATGGTAATTTTAAATTTATACCCTTAATAATTAATATCTTAATACCAGTGGGGGCGGGATTTATTGTAGGATATCTTAATAAAAATACTATCCTTACATATGAGACTTTAAAGAAACCATTTTTTAGTCCTCCAGCTTTTATATTCCCAATAGTATGGACTATACTATATGTACTAATGGGAATAGCTGCATATAGAATATATATGAGAAATAAAGAAGGGATAAATGATAATGGAGCATACTTTTTTTATCTAGTTCAATTAATATTCAATTTAATGTGGAGCTTTATATTTTTTACATTTAGGTTGTATGCTATTTCATTTTTTTGGATCATAATATTGTTTGTTTTGGTAAGTATAACATTTATTAAATTTATTAGAGTAGATAAAGTAGCTGCATTTTTAATAACTCCATACATGCTATGGCTTATATTTGCAGGAGTTTTGAATTATTTTATTTGGTTACTTAATGAAATGTAATTTAATATGTAGTATAATATAAATAAGCCTTCTTTTGAAGGTTTATTTCATTTAGAAAGGAAGTTTTTATGGGGAAAACTTTATTTATAGCAGAAAAACCATCAGTAGCTATGGATTTTGTAAAGCTACTCAATGTTAAGGGGATAAGAAGTAATGGATATATAGAGGGAGAAAAAAGTATCTTTACATGGTGTGTAGGGCATATGGTTACAATGAGTTATCCAGAAGCTTATGAGGAAAAATTAAAATTTTGGAATCTGAAAGATTTACCTTTCTTACCAGATGAGTATAAATATGAAGTTATTTCTTCAGCTGCAAATCAATTTAATATAGTTAACAGTCTAATGAATAGAAAAGATGTTGATTGTATATATGTATGTACTGACTCAGGAAGAGAAGTTATACTCACTTATGAATATGTATAATATTTTTGATATAGTTATAATTTATTATTTTTTTTGATATAATATTATTATAATACTCACTTGCGTGTGTGAGTAAGGAAGGAGGAGAATATGAAAAGTATAAAACAAGTAACAACAACAGGTGGAATATATTACAATTTATATATAGATAACAAATTAATAAAAGAGGTTAAAATTACCAGAGTTAAAAGAGAACGATATGGAAGCACATATCTCATATTATTTGATAGTAATGGAAGGGTAATAGATAAAGTCTATAAATATATAAATTTTTATTGTAATAGCTATACAATTAATAGAAGAGAACAAATAATAAGTGCATTAAAATTGTTTTATTCATTTTTAGAATTGTTTGATAAGAAAATAGATAGATTAGAAAGGCAAGATATAAAAAATTTATCAGAATTCATATTAGGTATATGTGTAGAAAAAGAAAATGGAGATGAAAGTGCAGGAAGAGAAGCTACAACTCATAATTTATATCTTGATAATATAAGAGAATTCTTTAAGTTTTGTAAAATTAAAAACAAATACTTATTCGAGCAAACAGTAGTTAAGAATAGTAGAGGTGGGTATGGACTTTTAGCTCATGTAAAAAGTACCGAAGTTAAAAAATATACATCAAATCTTAAACAATCAACCCATAAAGATAAGTTTGTTCCAAAGTATATAACGTTGGATGAGTATAAGAAAATAATTAATTATATACTAAATTGTGATAATAAAAATACTTTAAGAAATAGAATAATTGTGGATTTAATGTATACTTCGGGAATGAGGTTAGGCGAAGTATTAGGTCTAACTTTAGAAGATATAAAAGATAATGAACATAATCCAGAATTTGGAACAATTTATATTAGAAATAGGCTTACTGATAAAAAATATCAAAATGCAAAGGGATGTAGTAAAGTTAAAAGTTTGAAAGATTATAATTCAAAGCAATACAATAAAAAAGATTATGGATATCAAATTGTGAATATAGGACCAGAACTATATAAATTATTGAAAGAGTATATTGATATATCAAGAAGTGTTTTAGAATTATCAGAGAAAGTTTATAATAACATGAATTTTTATGCTGTCGCAGATAGTGTTTCAGATTATAAAGAAAATCAATATATTTTTCTTAACAAAAACGGATATCCACTATCTTCATCTGGTTGGAATAAATTTATAAAGCATGTATTTAAAAGTTTAAATATAGATATAGATGAAAAGAATAAACAAAATAATTTATCACATAGATTTAGACATGGTTTTGCAATGTATCTGATTCAAACACAAGGTAAGAGCATAGAGTACGTTAAAAATAGAATGAGACATTCATCTATACAATCAACGTTGATTTACTATAACCCTACAGAAGATGAAAAATTGAGAGCAGTTGAAGATTTGGAAAAGAAGTTAAGAAATGATATTAATAGGGAGAATGAAAGTGAATAAATTTGATGGACAAAAAGAAGTATATAATAGTGATTATACCATTATATGTACTTATAATAATTCAGATATTGTATTTAAAACAGATGTCAATAATATAGCAATTAAAAAGATTTTAGGGGAATTTTTACTATCTTATGAAAATAATATAAATGTAAGAAGTTCCACAGTAAAGTATTTCTTGAAATACTTTGGTGAAAGCTTAAAGGATACAAATATAGAAAAAGATAAATGTTTTAATGACCAATCATTTTATGAACAATATAAATTTTATAGTGATTTAGATACATTATTAAGGGAAGAAGAAGGGTTTTTAGGAGTAGAAAAATTAAGAAATAGATTAGTTGCTTTCTATAGATATTTAAATAATAGAGAATATATAGAGGGGTATATAATTAGTTGTAGTGAAATACTTATA
>JAQCTH010000145.1 GCA_027686065.1 Clostridiaceae bacterium AF10-41 | reverse complement strand
TGAAATAAAAGATATAGAAGCTATAAAAAATGGAAATGGATCTTTAGAAATTAAAAATGGAGAGAACACTATATTAATACCATTTAGCTTAATAGATAAAGGACTGTTAAAAGAAGGTTTAAGTATAATCTTTGAAATGAATGCTAAGGAAGATACAAGTATAACAGCTGGAATTAAAGGTGTTAAGAAGGTATTTGAATTTAACTTATTAATTAAGGATGGAGATAATATAGTTAAAGTTCATAACTTTAAAGACGGAGTTGCAACAATAACATTAAAACTAAGCGATGAGGACTTAAAAGGATTAAACAAAGGAAATTTAGCTGTATTCTATTATGATGAAGAAACTAAGACATTTAAAGAAATGGAAACAACTATAAATGGAAATGAAGTAACATTTAAAACTCCTCACTTTAGTAAGTTTATAATTGCAGAAAAAGCTCCTAATAATGGAAGTAATAATGGAGGTTCTTTACCAGCAACAGGTGGAAATAATCCAATTTATCCATTAGTTATAGGACTAATTATAGTAGGTGCTGGAGTATTCTTTGTATTTAACAAAAAGAAAAAAGAAACAACTAAATAAAATAGAAAAGGAAGCTATTGCAGCTTCCTTTTTATTTAGATATTATAAAAAGTTTAATTGATAAAGAGGCTTCACAAAATTTTATTTTCTTAGCTTTCAAAAAAACATATGTAAGCTTACATTCTGTTATAGCATAACTATAAAATGAAAGCTTTTTAGAATGCTCTTAAAAAAGCAAGTATAATTAACATTGCACCTGATAACCAAGAAAGGTTTAGATTTGTATTCTCAATGAATTTTCTTCCGATAAATGCACCTAGTAATATTGCTACAAGGCCTATAATAAGAGCAACTATAAAAACTTGGATATAGTTAATAAAAATAAGGCTACTACCAAACCCAACAGCTAAGCTATCTAAAGAAAGAGCAAAGGCAAGGTAAAAGGCCTCTTTAGAGGTAAGTATTTTAGATTTATCAAAATCTGCTTTTACTTCATCAGCATATACTTGAAGGACAAATTTAAAATCAAATACTTTAAAGGTTAAAGGCGAAAAATTGTGTGATCTTTTTTTTATATATGATTTAAGTAAGCTCTCAAAAAGCCTATATATACCTAGAAAAAAAAGTATAAAAAAACTTATTATTTTTGCAATATTAGAAGAAATATAATTTTGAAGAAATCCTCCTATTAACAAGGAAAATCCTAACATACTAGCTGAGATAATATCAACTATAAGAGCTGATAAAAGTGGAATTCTTATTTTGCTAGTTCCATAAGCAATACTTGCTAAAAATGAATCTATAGATACTGATAAAACTAATAATATTGTTTCTAGCATAAACTCATCCTCTGAAAATATTTTTAATTTATAATATGAGAAAAACAGATATAAAGTTACAAAGTTTGACTAATAAATAAAAATGTATAGAATAAAAATAGTAGTAAAAAATTATTTTTAAATATAAAATAAAAATGATTAGTTAATATAAAGGAGAAGAAAATGGAAGATAAAGATTTTAACATTAATAAAGAAGAAAGAAAAATAATGAGTTTTTTAGATGAAGAGGGTAATAAAGTAGACTTTGAAGCCGTTGCTAGAGTTTATTTAGAAGAAACAGAGTATTTACTTTTAGCACAGATGGATGAGCAAAGTGAAGATGTATATGTTTTTAGAGTAGATGAAGTAGATGGAAAAGAAGAGTTAAATTTAGTTGAAGATGATAAAGAATTTTTAGCTGTAAAAAAAGAATATAAAAAATTGTTATATTAATTTGGAGGTTAAATTATGGATTTTAATAAAATTATAAACATATTAGATGAAAATGGATTATCTGAAATCGAAGAGTTAAAAACTAAAGATGATATATTTCTAGTTAAATTCTTTTTAGATTTTGATGAAGATGTATTAAATGCGGCTAGAAGTTATTCAAATGATGAAAGTGATTATGAAGAGGAAAGTAGTGAGTGGTTCAAGGAGTACTTTATCCCATATCTTTACGAATATGCTAACGATGAAGTGGTTGATATAATAGAAGAAATAGTAGAAGAAGTAGATGTTTTAGGAGAAGTTATGGCTTTTCAAATGGAGATATCAAATTATGAGTCTATCCAATTCATGGCGTTATTTACAGAAGAAGAAAATGGAATAACTATTGAAGATGTAGCTAAAGAATTTATCTGTTAATTAACAAATAATATAGAAAAGAGATTTCATTAAACATAAAAGTATAGGGTATAAATATTTCATCGAAAAATATGTTAGGAATAGAATTTATATTAATGCCTCAAATTATTGAGGTGTTTTTTAATTCAAAAAAATATAAAAACTTTTAAAGCTATAAAAAGTTTTTATATTTTTATTGATTATAAGTAATTGTATTTATATATTTATAAAACAAAGTGATTTATACCTCTAATACATAATAAATAATTAGTAAATTATTTAGGCAACCTTTTTCAAAGGGTTGCTACCAAAGTGTCTTTTAATATATTTTCTATATATATTCTTTTGTGTTTTACTTATAAGCTTGTCCAAATCTTGAGAAAGATAAATTATTAGTTTGTTGCTTGGTGAAAGATATCCTAATAAAAAGTTAAGAATAGCTTTCTTAATTACTATTTGTTTTCTACGTTTTTTAATCATTTTAGTAGCACCTCCATCTATTTACAAAATACATCTTGTTATAACAATATTATACCAAAAAGTGTAAAAATGTAAAATGGTTTTATAAAACAAATAACAACAAAATAACCTATAAAAGTTATGTAAATTTTATGAAAATATATAAATAAATGACATAAAATGAAAAT
>JAQCTH010000144.1 GCA_027686065.1 Clostridiaceae bacterium AF10-41 | reverse complement strand
GTTCCCTGTTACCTAAAAAAATAAAACAACTGTGCACTGTGTCTTGTAAACTGTGAACTGAAAAATGATTCGCATTTTTTTACTATGGTGTATAATATAATAGAATGATCACTAAGAGAGAAGGCAAAATAAAGTGCTTTCTTTTTTACTATATTAGGGGGAGAATTATGAAATGTGTTGTTATACATGGTAGCCCAAGGAGGGGGAATACTTGGGAAGTATTAAATATAGCTAAAGATGAGATGAGAAAGTATGGAGAATTTGAGTTTAAGGATATTGAATTGGGTAAAGAAAATATACCCCATTGTAATGGATGTTTTTTATGTATTTATAAAGGGGAAGATAAGTGTCCACATAAAGAGAAGATAAATTATATAGTTAAAGAAATTGAGGATTCGGATTTTATTATAATAACTTCACCTACTTATTCAATGCAAGTTAGTGGACTTTTAAAAACATTTATAGATCATATGTCTTATAATTTTCATAGACCAAAGTTCTTTAAGAAGAAGGCTTTGGTAATTACTACTACCGCAGGAGCAGGACATAAAGCTTCTGCAAATTACATTAGAGATATTTTATATTATTGGGGATTTAACTTCGTAGAAATAATGCCAATAGCATATAGAGCCATGGTATTAAGTAATAAAAATGTAGAAAAAATAAAAAATATATCTAGTAGATTCAGCAAAAATATACTATCTGAAAAACTTAATAAACCTAAGATAAAATATATATTTATGTATAATTTGTGGAGAAGATTTGGAGAGGAACCTTTAGAGTATGGAGATGCGGATCATAGGTATTGGAAGAATTCAGGGCTTTCAAAATATGTTTATCATCCAGATATAAATATTGGAGTATGGAGAAGGTTAGTAGGAAAAGCAGCTTACAATATTGTAGAAATGGGAGATAAGAAGTAGTAGAATTTGGAGGATAAATATATGGAGGAAACAAAAAGGATAAATTTAGAATGTAGTGAATTATGGTGGGAAAGTGATAAAAAATTAAATTTAGATATAAAAAAATATACAACTGAAGAGAAAAAAATAAAAGAAGATAGATTAGATAATTATATAGATTTAATAATAGAAAAAGTTAAAAATTTTCCTGAAAAAGATGATGAAAGAATTTTATGGAAAGCAGAAATAAATAAAATAATAGATAATTTTATTTATAGTGAGAAAGATACATTTAAACTTGGAATATTAAATAAAGAATTTAAAGAGAATTTTTTTGATAGCACAAAAACATTTATAAGGAAAGCAAAAGAATTTGATGAAAACTTAAATTATGCAGATATAGGGCAGGCAATGAGGAATGTTTGGATTATAAATCTTCTACAAGCATCTTTTGGTGAGAAGGTAGAATTTTCAAAAGCTATTTTTGGATATAGTATGTTATATCCATATACAGATAATTATCTAGACGATATAAATATAGATATAAATGAAAAAAGGAATTTTAACCATAATCTAAGGAAACGATTAAAGGGTGAGGTGGTAGAAAGTAAGAATGAATATGAAAAGTTAGTTTATAAGTTAGTTGAATATATAGAAAAAACATTTGAAAGAAATAAGTATAATAAATTATATGAAGCTTTATTATTAATTCATGAGGGGCAAATAAAAAGTTTAAATCAACAAGAATATATAAGTGTTCCTTATGAAAATAATATTTTGGGGATTTCAATAGAAAAAGGTGGAGCATCAGTATTAGTAGATGGATTTTTAACAAAGGGAAAATTAAATAAAGATGAAATATCATTTTGTATATTTTATGGTTTTTTACTTCAACTTGCTGATGATCTTCAAGATGTAAAAATAGATATAGCCAATAATCATACAACAATAATGTCACAATTGGCACCAAGATATAAATTAGATATAATAGCAAATAAATTAATTAATTTTACGTTAACAGTATTAAATGATTCCACTTGTTTTAAAGGACAAAATATAATTGAGTTAAAAGAGCTTATAAAAACAAATTGTATAATGCTTATATTATTTTCAGTAATATTAAGCAAGGAATTTTTTTCAATTGAATATATAAAATCTATAGAAATATATTTACCATTTTCAATGAAATATATTGAAAAAATAAAATATAAGCTTAGAAAAAAAGTAAGAAAATTAAAATTTGAAGATGCACTTAATTATATTCTAGATATAAAATAACAGCTAAAGATTTTATTTTAGCTGTTATTTTGTATGTATACTACTTGGTAAAGAGATATAATTTTTTACTGTTTCTAAAACAGAATCTTCACCAACATAAACTATTACATCTTGAGCGTTAATTTTAAAATAAGGTCCAGGTGATAAGAATAAATCCCCATTTCTTTTTACTGCTATTATAGTAGCTTTTGTATTGTGCCAAAAATTTAATTCACCTATACTTTTATCAACAGCAATGCTATCTTTTTCAACAATACTTTCAAAAGGGATTATTGATCCTACATTTCTTAATTGAGTAGCAAATTCAATTATAGAATTAATGTTTTTTTCAAGCTTATTATCAATTTCTTTTCTTTGCTTTATTAAATCAAAGGTTTCGCTATTTAAGTGAGTAAAATCAGATTTTGTTTTAAATTTATTTAAAAAATCCTTAGCGGATTGCTTATCATTTATTATAATTCCACTTTTCTCATTTATAGTAACAACATTCATATCTTTTAATAAAGCCAAAGATCTTCTAATAGTTTCTGGTGAAACATTATATATACTAACTAAAGTAGTTCTACCAGTTATTTTACTTCCCTCTAAAAACTCATTATTAATTATTCTATGAGCTATATCTATAGCTATTTTTATATAGTTAGGTGTTTTAGTTTGCTTAGACATACGAACATCTCCTTTACGTAAAGATTCTAACATACAATTATGGAAAGTAAAATACTTATTATATCTATAATAATGAAAGTAATAAAAATATGGAGAAGTAACGGAATAATTATATAAATTATAGTTAATAATTGGAATATATTTAAATA
>JAQCTH010000143.1 GCA_027686065.1 Clostridiaceae bacterium AF10-41 | reverse complement strand
TTGTCTAGTTTCATATTAGAATTTTTTAAACAAAAATCGATTAAGTTACTCATATTTAGCCCACCCTCTATTTAATAATTAGTATGAAATAGAAATTCATATTTAATAACCAATATTATGATATCATATACAAGTAATATTTACCATATTTTCTCAAAAGAAAAGCGGATATTTTACTAATTCATATAAATTTGTTTTATATTGTTACATTATTTAAATTGAATATTAAAAAGCATATTTAGATTATCTCTAAAATATGCTTTTTAACTCTTTATGAATTTACTATTTCGCCACCATTAACATGAATTGTTTCTCCTGTTATATAGGAAGCTCCATCACTAGCTAAGAAAACATAACTTTCTCCCAATTCTACTGGTTGAGCTGCTCTTTTCATAGGGCTTTTTTTCCCAAAACTTGAAACTTCATTCACGTCAAAAGAAGCTGGTATAAGAGGTGTCCATACTGGTCCTGGAGCAACTGCATTTACTCTTATATTTTTATCTGCTAAATTTAATGCTAATGATCTTGTAAACGAAGTTAAAGCTCCTTTAGTCATTGAATAATCAATTAATGTTTTATGTCCATGATAAGCTGTTACCGATGTTGTGTTAATAATACAATCCCCAGCATTTAAATGTTTTAAAACCTCTTTAGTTATATAAAAAGCTCCAAATACATTTGTTTTAAATGTTCTATCAAATTGTTCTTTTGTTATATCAGTTAGTTCATTGCATACATGCTGTTCAGCTGAATTATTAACTAATATATTTATTTTATTAAATTTATTCATAACTGTATTTACAGCATTAATACAAAAATTTTCGTCTCCAATATCTCCACTTATTAGAATACATTCACCATTTATATCCTCTATAAGCTTTTTAGTTTTTTCTGCATCTTCATGCTCATTTAAATAAATAATTGCTATTTTCGCTCCTTCTTTTGCATAAGCTAAAGATACAGCCCTTCCTATTCCACTATCACCACCAGTTATTATTGCAACTTTATCTTTTAATTTATTTGATCCTTTGCATAATTCTTCTATTTTATAAATAGGCTTAGGATTCATTTTTTCTTCTATTCCTGGTTGTGTATTTTGATGTTGTGGAGGAAACTCCTTTGGAAAATTATTAATCATCTTTTTTCTCCTTAATACTATAATTATTTTTGAAATTTGAATTGCTTTCTACAGTTTCTAAATAATTAGTTTTACTTATTATATTGTTTTCAAATTCCTTTACAGCATTCTTTGTAAAATTACCAATATTATTTAAATCATTGTAAACTTCCTTCATAATCGCTTCTCCTTTACTTATTTATATACTTATTTTTTATTATTTAATCTCTAAATATACTTTTAAATAAATTTAAATTCTTCATATATTTGTAAAGTAGTGCTATAATAATTTTATTACAAAAATTACTTGAGGTGGAAGCTTATGCATTTAAAAAAAATTGAGGAAACAAGAGAAAAAATCAAAGATGTAATTAATAAAACTCCTATTTTATATAGCCCAACTTTTTCAAGACTTTCAAATTGTTCAGTTTATATGAAGTGTGAAAACTTACAAGTTACTGGCGCTTATAAAATACGAGGTGCACTTAATAAAATACGCTCATTAAGTGATGATGAAAGATCTAAAGGCGTTGTTTGTTCTTCTGCCGGAAATCATGCTCAAGGGGTTGCTTATGCTGCTGAATTATTAGGCGTTAAATCAACAATAGTTATGCCACGAACCACTCCTTACCTTAAAATACAATCTACTAAAGACTTTGGCGGTGAAGTTGTATTATATGGCAATTGCTATGATGATGCCTTTTTAAAGGCCAAGAGTATTGAAGAAAATAATAATTCAGTATTTATACATCCTTTTAATGATATAAACGTGATTTACGGACAAGGTACAATTGCTTTAGAAATTTTAGAAGAAATACAAGATGTAGATGTAATATTATGTCCAATTGGTGGTGGCGGATTAATAAGTGGTATTTCATTAGCTGCAAAAGAAATTAATCCTAAAATAAAAATAATAGGAGTTCAAGCAGAAGGTGCAAATGCTATGGAACAAAGCTTTAAAAATGGAAGTTTAATTTCTTTAAATTCAGTTAACACCATTGCTGATGGTATAGCTGTTAAAAGTCCTGGAGATTTAACTTATAGAATTGTTCAAGAATATGTTGATGATATAATTACTGTTTCTGACAAAGAAATAGCTGAAGCATTTTTAATATTATGTGAAAAACATAAATTACTAGCAGAAGCTTCTGGAGCTGCTTCTCTTGCTGCATTAAGAAAACTTAATATGGAAAATAAAAAGATTGTTCCTATAATTAGTGGTGGAAATATAGATATGATTACTATTTCTTCTTTAATTAATGACGGATTAGTTGAAAGAGGTAGATTATTTTGTTTTTCTATAGAGCTTCCTGATACACCTGGACAATTACTTGAAATCTCTAAAATTCTTTCAGAACTTAATGCCAATGTAGTTCAACTTGAACATAACCAATTTAAAGCTTCAAATAGATTAAAGAATGTGTTGTTAGAAGTTACTGTTGAAACTAATGGTATTGAGCATATAAATTTAATTAAAGAATCTTTTACGAATATGGGTTTTAAAATAAATCAAATGTACTAATATTATATAAATGAAAAAACAACTTAAGAGACAAAGTGTATCTTAAGTTGTTTTTTTTAATTATTTAAGTTTTCTTTTTGCCTTTTTCATTTTTTTATATAATTTAGCATGTTGAACAACATCCATAAAATCTTCAGCCATCTCCATTACTAAATTACTTTTCATCTTTTTCCTTTTAAAATTCCTTTTCATTTTTTTCATTAGTTTGTTCATATTTAATCCCTCCTAAGGTTGTACTTTACATTTATAGTTTGCCCTTAAGAGTCAATTTTATTATAAAATTTAAACTATACTAGTTATTATAGCGTTTACAAAATCTTCCTTTTTAGAATTTAGATATTCACCATAATAATCATTATTTATATCATTATTAATTTTAATTATAT
>JAQCTH010000142.1 GCA_027686065.1 Clostridiaceae bacterium AF10-41 | reverse complement strand
TATCTAAAGAAGTAGCTTTTAAAAAAATAAAAGTTAACCAAATATAAAAAAGGAATCAAAGTAAAAATACTTTGATTCCTTTTTTATTTAATGAAGGAGATGAATTTATATGGATTAGCTTTAAAGCTAATAGCTATATTAAATATATGAATAAATTTATATAAATGTTACATATAAATTTATATTTTCAAATTTTATAAATTAAATGATATTTACTGGATAATGTATGGAATAAGGATAGGTTTTTTGTACTGTTATACAATTAAATAAAGTGAAAATAAATTATATAATAAACATATAAAGCAAAAGTTAAAGAAGTTTTGGAGGTATATAAGTGGAAAAGAAATATAGTTATGGAAGAGGTTCTTTTAAAACAATAGAGGCAGGTAATGAACTATCTTGGATGATTGGAAATGGTATAGGAGGATATGCAAATTCAACAGTTTCAGGAGGAAGTGCTATTATGCATCATGGGTACTTAATAGCAGCTTTAAATCCACCAGTTAATAGATTTTTAATATTAGCTAAAACTCAAGAAGAAGTAGATATAAATGGAAGAAGATATGATTTAACTTCTCAACAATATATAAATACATCTAAAAATGGCCATGAATATTTAGAAAAGTTTGTTTTTGATTCGATACCAGAATACCATTATAGAGTAGAAGATACTAAAATTAAAAAAAGTATATCTATGGATTATGGATATAATACAGTAGCAATATGTTATGAAATAGAAAATGGTATTGAAGATTTGAATTTTAATATAATACCTTTATTTAATTATAGATTATCAGGAGAATCTATTGAAAGATCAAATTTAAAATTCAATAAATTTATAGAAAATAATAAACTTATATTAACGCCGGAAAGAAATACGGAGTTAAAAATAAGTTTTTACACATCACAAGGTGATTACTATGACAGAAGTTTAATACCAAAGACAATAGCAACTCCAAATTACATATTTGAAGAAAATCAATATTATATGATAGACAATAGAACTGGATTTTTAGGAGTAGATAATCATTATACTCCATATCAAATCAATATAAATGTAAGAACTAAAGAAATAAAAAAGTTTTACGTTATATGTACTGTAGAAGACGAAATAAACAAAACAGGATTTGAAATTGAGAAAGAGTATAAGAATAGAATAAACACTTTAGTAGAGAAAGCTAAATACAATAATAACTTTGCAAATAATCTTGTTAAAGCTGCTGATCACTTTATAGTTGATAGAAAAAGTACTGGACTTAAAACTATATTAGCAGGATATCCATGGTTTACTGACTGGGGTAGAGATACTATGATTGCTTTTGAAGGATTAGTATTATGTACCAAAAGATTTAAAGATGCTAGAGAAATATTAGAATCATTCTCTAAATATGTAAAGAATGGATTAGTACCTAATTTATTTCCTGATGCCAATACTGAGCCTTTATATAACACAGTAGATGCATCACTTTGGTATTTTCAAGCTGTTTATAAATATCTAAAATATACTGGTAGTGAGGAAGATTATAAATTTATAGAAGAAAAAATATATGATAAATTAGTAGAGATTTTTAAAGCATATTCTAGTAAAACAGATTTTTCTATAGGAATGGATGAGGATGGATTAATTTTTGCAGGATCAGGTTTAGATCAAGTAACATGGATGGATGTAAGAGTTGGAGAGATTGTGGTAACTCCAAGACATGGAAAACCTGTAGAAATAAATGCTTTATGGTATAACGCTTTATGTATAATGGAAGAGCTAAGAGTTAGATTAAATAAAGAAGATTTACGTTATAAAGATCTTTCATTAAAGGTTAAAGACTCTTTTAATAAGAAATTTTGGAATAAAGATAAACAATGTCTTTTTGATGTAATAGATGAATATGATGACAAAATTCGTCCAAATCAATTATGGGCAGTTTCACTTCCATTTTCAATATTAGATAGAGAAAAGGAAAAACAAATAGTAGATATAGCATATAAGCATTTATATTCTACGTATGGATTAAGATCACTTTCATTTATGGATAAAGAATTTAAAGATAAATATATAGGTGAGTTGTTTAAAAGGGACTTAGCCTATCATATGGGAACTACTTGGGGGTTCTTAATTGGACCATTTATTACATCTTATTGCAAAGTTAATGATTATAATGAAAAAGCTATAATAAAGGCAAAAGAAATGCTGTCAGTATTTGAAGATCATATGAGAGATGGATGTATAAATGGTATAGCTGAAATATTTGATGGAGAGTTTTCTTCTACAAGTAGAGGATGCTATTCTCAAGCATGGAGTGTTGGTGAGGTATTAAGAGTGTACTGTGATATAAATAAACATTAATATGAAAAACTGCTAAAGATAAAATATATTTTTGGCAGTTTTTTTGTGAATATATAATATGCAGAAAAATGTCAAAAAATTTACAATATCATATATAATTATGTTACAATGTAAATATGTTTTTAAGAAAGGTTAGAATATATGAAAAATTTATTTAAACTATCGAATATGATATTTAGTGCAGCTATAATAGTAATTTTATATGGTTTCTATAAAATATATAGAATAAAACAAAATATTTTTTATGGATCGTGTCCTATTGAAGATAATAGACCAATACTATATTTAGGTATCTTTCTTATGATACTATCTATTATTATATCTTACATAGAAGATTTAAAATTAAAGAAACGAATTAAAGATTAATCATACTAAAGATAAGGTGAGGAGAAAAAGTTGAGACAGCGCATTAAGGGTGAATTCATAAAAAAGAAATTTAAAATTTTTATTAGTACTTACAAAGATATAATAGATTTTTATAATTTAATAAGATTAAATTATGTTGTAGAATTAAAATTGGGAAAAGAGTATTTGGATGAAAAAGGAAATTATCTTGCTGAAATCTTAGAAAACTACTTCGTTAATGAGGGATATGATATTATAGTTGAATGCTATATAGAAGATGAAAATTTATATTTAATAATTGACTGTGAAGATGAAAAAGAAAACATGTGGAGTATGGTTAGTTTTATATACAGATTATTAGTTAAATTTAATATTGAACATGAGGTAATATGGTAATATCAATATGATAAGAATTTATTATTTTGATATGAATAAAGGTATAATTAAAAACTAAGTAGATAAGCTGTTTTAAGGAAATT
>JAQCTH010000141.1 GCA_027686065.1 Clostridiaceae bacterium AF10-41 | reverse complement strand
CTAAAGATATAAGTAAATTTTTATTTTTCAAATTTATAAATAAGTGTATAATCATTATTACTAATGATGATATTAATTGTATTAAAAACATAACTATTAAAAACTTCCATGGTATTGGCTCTTTAAAATTAAATATTATTCCTACTATTATTAAGGAAATCATATTTAAAAGTAGCATTGTTGTAGAGTAAAAGCTTGCTACTATATATTTTGATATTAATATATTACTCTTCTTTATTGGTTGAGTTAATAAAAATGTCCATGAATTATTTTTATATTCACTTTCAAATAATGTAACTAAAATCAATGCTGCAAACATAGGCATAAAGTCATTGAAATATAGTATTCTTTGTTCCTTAATTAAAACTTGCCATGATGTTAAACCTTTTTCTATAGCTTGAGGCAATAACCAACTTTCATATCTTATAAAAAAATCTATACATAAAAGTGCTGCTACACCTAGTGGAATTGCTAATATAAACAGAATTACTAAATTTCTTTTTCCTTTACTGAATTCATTTTTTATTAAATTTACTAACATATTTTAAACCTCCTTAGTTAATCCTAAAAATATTTCCTCTAAGGAGCTTTTTTCTTGTGATAAATAGTTAATTTCATATCCCGCCATAACAAGCTCTCTACAAAGTGTAGATGCAGATATGCTATTCCCTTTAACTTTTAATTTTCCATTATCCTCTTGAACTTTATATTTTCTAAAGGTAAGTAACTTAAATACACCATCCTTATCTTCGTGATTTTCTAATCCTATTAATACTTCATTAGTTGAATTTTTCTTTAAGTTATCTAACGATCCTTGATATAATAATTTCCCTTTATTTATTACAGCTACTTCTGTAGCAACTAATTCAATTTCACTTAATATATGACTTGAAATTATTATTGTAATATTTCTTTCTTTAGCTAAATATTTTATTAAATTCCTTATTTCTATAATTCCAGCTGGATCTAATCCATTGGTTGGTTCATCTAAAATTAAAAGCTTTGGATTCCCCATAAGTGATTGTGCTATTCCTAATCTTTGTTTCATACCTAATGAAAATTCTCTAACCTTTTTATTTTTAGCCTCCCATAGACTTACTAATTTTAATTTTTCTTCTATTTCATTTTTACTTACCTTTAGTACTCTTCTTAATATTTCTAAGTTTTCATAAGCTGTTAAATGTCCATAATAAGAAGGACTTTCAACTAAAGCCCCTATATTCTTTAATATTTCTTCTCTATCCTCATTAATTGATTTTCCAAAAACACTTATTTCTCCACTATTAGGTTTTATTAGTCCTAATATCATTTTTATAGTTGTAGATTTTCCAGCTCCATTTGGACCTAAAAAACCATAAATTTCTCCTTCTCTAACTTTTAAGTTTACATTATCTACACTATTCACATTATTAAATTTTTTAATTAAATTTTCTGTTTTAACAATATATTGGCTCATAACTACTCTCCTCTTTAACTTTATGAGCTAATTATATATGTCCAATCTTAATGTTGATTTTAGTTATCCTTAATTCTACCTTAATTTAATATTACCCCTGGGGTCCAATTATTTTCCAATTGGATATTGTATATAAAATTAGTATTTTCTATAAGGTTTATAGTACTACTAGATATGAAATTATTAATATGCTTAAATATGAAATTACTAAACATGGTAAATTTAATTTGATTGTAATTTTTGATGAGATTATAATTGATTCGATTTATTAAATGTGCCGAACTGAAATCTTTGATATGACTTTCAAAAAAATAACTTTAAAATGGCTGCTTCACAATAATTGTGTAACAGTCATTTTAAGTCTAGATCATTTATATATAAGTTATAAAAATATAAAGAATGTATTATTATTTTCTTATTAATATAATTTGTACTTAACTTTATATTATATATATAACCTTATATATTTAACTTAAATTAAATATCCTTAATTATTATATAACATTTAACTATAAAATATAGGATTTTGATTTCTAGACCTATAAATGTTATAAATTATAAATTATTAATTATTAATTTAAATTTACATATTACTTTTAATATAATCTTGTACTTCATCCACATTAATTGCTAATACTATTGCCATTTCTTGGTATAACTGTTTTCTAGCACTAAGCATAATGTCTTCATCTGTCTTATTAAGTTTTTTTCCTATTAAACTTTTTTCATTTTCTTCTAACTTTATAGAGTTTATAACCTTTATAAGATCCTCAGCATTTCCCTTTTTAATGATAGCCTTATATTCTTCAACTTTCTTTCTTGAATCTTCTAATTCAACAATTTCATTTTTAGAAATTTCTCCAATTAAATTCATTATTTCAACTTTTGTCATAAGCTCTCTCATTGATATTTTTTTATTATTTACAGGAATTTTAATTGTCATCCTATCATTATAAACTGGAGATAAAATATAATACTCCAATTCCTCACTTCTTAAAGTCACTTTTTCTATATCTTTGACCATACAAACTCCATTTGAACCATATACAACATAATCATTTATCTTAAACATAAATTTACCTCCTTATGTATTTGATTTATAATTAAAAAGGTAGTTCCTACAGCTAAAAACTTTTAGGAACTACCTGTTGTATATTAATTATACCACAAATATATTAACATTTCTCAAAATCCTTCTAAATAATATAAATATTTAGATAATCTATTATAATATACACTTAATTATATGTGATTTATATTAAGACAATCCATAATAAATTAATACATGATAAAATACTAATTTTACTATCCATCTAATTTAAATTCCCATATACCATTTTCAGTTTTTTCTACTGAAACTGTATATATTTTTTCTTTATTTGTTACATCAATATTAAATTGTTGACTATTAAATGTATTATTATTCTTATCAGTAACACTTAATACAAAGTCATTACTCATTATAAGAAGTTTCATATTATCTCCATATTTTATTAAGCTATTATCTGCATAACTGGCCCCACCAGATGAATTATTTGTTTTATAGCCGAATTTTTTTATAGGCTCTTTACAGTTATTAAATACTATAACATTATATCGCCTTACTTTATCTCTATTTTTACAACTTGAACATCCTATAAAGAGAATACTTACTACTAATAATAAAATAGTACTAATTAAAACTATTAAATTTCTTTTCATACATATCTCCTTTCCCGTTATATCTTATATAATAATTGAATATTTATAGTAAGTCAATAATATTTTATCGTTTTTCAATAAAATATTATCCTTTTAGAATATATTTTATACTTTAATAGTTAAATTTTAACCTACT
>JAQCTH010000140.1 GCA_027686065.1 Clostridiaceae bacterium AF10-41 | reverse complement strand
GCGCAGAGCAAACCACCCGTTTTACGGGTGGTCCTGATTATGTAAGACTTAAATTATTTTTCATTAAAAATAAATTTCTTTGTGATTTATAACAAGAGATGTGTAAGTATTAAAAATAAAGACTTGAATACTATGTATTTATTATGTAATCTTATATATATGTCAATAAGCATATTTTAAAAATGAAATTTAAAGAAATATATAGTATAAGGAGCATATTATGACAGATTCATTAATTAATTGGTTTACTAACACATTAAGTTTTATGCCAAAGGAGTTGGTAGTTTTTATAATATCCATGGTACCCATTTTAGAGTTGAGAGGCGGATTAGTTGCAGCTTCTTTATTAGGTATAGGAGTATTTAAAGCTATATTCTTATGCGTTTTAGGAAATATAGTTCCTATTCCATTCATTTTGTTTTTTATTACCCCAATATTTAATTGGATGAAAAAGACCAAATTATTTAAAGCTACAGTTGAAAAATTAGAGGAAAAATCAATGGCTAAAAGTGAGCAAATTCAGAAATATGAATTCTGGGGACTTGCATTATTTGTTGGTGTACCTTTACCAGGAACAGGGGCATGGACAGGTGCACTTATAGCGTCATTACTTGGAATAAAAACAAAGAAGGCATCCTTAGCGATATTTGTAGGTTTAATAATCGCAACAGTAATAATGACTATAATATCCTATGGAATTCCATGGGTCATTCAAACAATGGGATAATAGTTATTAAAAATATATGTAAAAAATATAAGAATATAAAGTATTTATCAGCCCTTTTCCTATGCTTATAGAAAGTTTATATATAAATGAATTAAAATTTCCTTTTTTGAAATAATAATAATATATCATGAAGGGATGTGTTTATAATGTCAGTAAATAATGCGATGACAGTAGATTTTTTAAGTTCAGCATATGGTGGAGAAAGTATGGCTCATATGCGTTATACTATTTGGGGTGATTCAGCAGAAAAGGATGGGTATCCAAATATAGCTAGACTTTTTAGGGGAATTGCTTATGCAGAGTGGTGTCATGCTAAGAATCATTTTAATGTACTAAATGATAAGGTTGAAGATAAAACAGTAGTTGCTGGAGCTGTATTTGGTCATACAAATATAGTTGAAAATCTTCAAGGTGCAATTGATGGAGAATTACATGAAATAGATCAAATGTATCCTGTTTATTTAGAAACAGCTAAGTTTCAAAAAGAATCTGATGCGCAAAGATCATTTCATTATGCTTTAGAAGCAGAAAAAATTCATGCTAAGATGTTCAAAGATGCACAAGATATGGCAAAACAGCAAAAAGATATAGGTAGTGAGACTATCTATATCTGTCCAATTTGTGGATTCACTGAAATTGGAGATAATGTAGAAAAATGTCCAGTCTGTGGTGCAAAAAAAGAGATATTTAAATCTTTTTAATAAAAGTTTATTGAAAAGAATAAATAATAATAAAAAAATTAAAAGTCATGGTATATATAGTTTATATCATGACTTTTTCATATTTTTTTCTAAGTACATTTTTTTATCTGCTAAGTGTAAAATTTCTTCTATTGTATAATCAATATTATTATTAACTTCAAATACGCCATGACTTGCGCTAACAGAATAGGGCTTCAATTGGGAAAAGTTATATTGGTGACATTCATTTTGTATAGAATTCCATATTTTTTCAGCATAAGTCTCATCTTTAAATGGAAATAAAATTATGAATTCATCTCCACCATATCTATATATAATATCTGAATCACTTATATTTTTTTTAATCAAATCACAAACCGTTTTAATTAATATATCACCTTCGTTATGTCCATAGGTATCATTCACTAATTTTAAATCATTTATATCTATAAAACATAGTGATAATGAAGCTCCAATATTTTTACAAAGAGCAAGATTATATTCAAGGAGTTTAATTCCGGAGTATCGATTCAAAACACCAGTAAGTGAATCCATTGAAGCACGCTCTAATAATTCGGTTTCAATTTTTTTTAAATCTGTAATATCTGTAATACTTGTTAATACGCATTCTTCTCCATAATAGTCAATTAATTCATGATTTGCGATTACCCATTTAATACTATCAGATTTACATTTATACTCTACAGTACATTCTTTAATCTTGGATTTACTTCGAATATTTTTTAACATAGTATATTCGTCTTTTTTATTTCTATATAAATCACTTAAAGATATTTTATTAAGTTCATCATTACTATATCCTAAAAAGATTGATGCTTTATTGTTTGAAGTTATAATCTTATCATCTTTATAGCGACTTATAAATAATGGGAGTGGATTTGCATTAAATAATTTTTTGAAATTATTTTCACTTTCAATAAGCTGACATTTGTTGTTGAAATCTTTTACTCTATTTCTATATAAAGAATAGCATAATAAAATTGATGCTAATAATATTGTATTAGAATTAATTCGTTTTGATAATATAGATATAGGATTATTGGGAAAGTATATATTAACTCCGAACATAAATATTACATGATTAAGTATAAAAGATATAATCATAAATATATGTTCAAATGGAAACCATACTGCTGAAACTAACATCATAATCCCATAGGAATCAATATTATTTACGAATTTATGATTAATAATAAGAGGAAGAGATCCAGCAAGCAAAAACATTATTATAAATGCTCTATAAATGAACCTTAATATAGAAATATTATTATAATTTTTTATTTTTTTATAAAAAATTAAAAGTGCTGAGGATAAAATAAATCCACTTGAATGAACAAATAGTAATACCAATTTAAAAGATTTATTAACATCCTTTAATAAGAAGAAATAGCAGTAAAAATAGTACATATTAATAGATAATATTCCAATGCATATAATTGTTATTCGATCTAATGCAATTAATAAATTTTCTTTTTGAAACTCAAGTTTTTTTTCAAGTAATTTATAGCTTAATTCTGGGTTATGATTACTATACATTATATATCATCCTTTAAAGTTGTTTAAATCTGCTTTTATATTATACAATTAAAAAATACATCAATTAATATTTAGTGGTTTGGATTATTAGATACTATATCAATTGATTTAATTATTTCACTTATAACAGTAGTTTTAAATTGAATCTTCAATTCATTGATTTTTGTGTAGGTATATCCTTTTTCAGTAGAAATATATAAAGGGTGTAGATTATTTAATGTTATTGCCTTTATGTCTTCAATACATACGTTACACTTACATATATCTTTATATTCATCAATAATAGGTGTTAACAAATTATCAACTATTATTTCCATGTAATTTCTAAGCAAGGTATTTCCTCCTTTCAAATTATACTTTTATACAAAATATTTAAATAATAACAGTA
>JAQCTH010000014.1 GCA_027686065.1 Clostridiaceae bacterium AF10-41 | reverse complement strand
TTTTAAATCTATATTTAAGCAACCTCTCTCTGTAAATAATAATATTATATCTATTAAATTATAAAATACTTGTTTTAATCTATTTTCATCTCCGCTAACTATTATTGTTTCATTACACATTGAGTTTTCTATAATTATAGGCTGACTTTTAAATGAATATTCTATAATATTTATTACTAAAAAAAGAATGCTTTTTACATTAACATTTTCTTTTTTATTTTTTATATATCCATTAGTAAACTTATAATAATCTAAAATATCTTCTATTAATATGCTTAATCTATTTGATGTAACAGATATCATCTCTATATTTTCTTCTTGCTCATTTGTTAATGTTCCTGCAACTCCATCTATAAGTGAATTAGATATATTCAATATCCCTTTTAACGGAAGTCTTAATTCATAAGAAATTCTTTCTAAAAAATCATCTTTTCTTTTATCTAATATTTGTAATTCACTTGATAATTTCTCTATTTCTTTTACTGAATTAAAGTAATCATTTGATAGTAATATTGCTTGACTTATGGTAAATATGATTACATAAAATGGGACTAAAAAATTTATTTGTTTTGAATTAAATGTATTATATATCCCTACTAACATCATTAAAAGCATACTTATAAGAGCTAATATATTAAATCTCATACCTTCAATCTTATTTATTATATTTCTAATTATAATGCCAATAGAAAATATTATAATAACTCCTCCTACAATAGCATGTATCTTTCCAAAATCTATTTTTTTAAATATATGTAAAGAAAAAATAATAATTAACCCTATAATATATACATATATTATTTTTTTTATTATTTTTTTGGATAAACCTGCTTTATAATATTCATTTATATATATAATTAATGCTGTTGTAGAAATACTTCCTATGATCATAGTTATATTGGCTATTTTCTCCATAGATAAATCAGTAAATATTCTAGTTATCAGCATCTCATCAGTCATAGATAAAAATAATGCCGAGCTAATACTATATACCCCCAATGATAAATTTAAGACCATTTGATTCTTTTGATGTACCTTAGTGAAGAAATAAAGTGATAACATAATTAAGATAGTTATACAACTTATATCCATAAGCAAATATTTATCTCTAAAATCAGTAATACTTTTTTCGCTACCTATGTATATAGATTTTAATATTCCACTTTTTAATGAGTCAGAATTCTCTAGTTGAATAAGTATCTCGAATTCCTTTTCATTTATATGAAAAATTTTCATTCTAACAACTCTATTAGAAAAATCACGTTCTTCTATAAGATCACTTGATGATTTTATTATAATTTTACTTCTTCCCCAAATATTTTTTATATTAATTCCGATATCTTTCTGACCTTCATTAACTTTTATCTTAGCTCTGTATGTGGCCTTTCCTTCTGAAGGAAATTTATTATTATTTTTATCTTTATATCTATTCCAATTACTAGGAAGTCGTATATACTCCTTTGAATAATTTTCAATAGAATCAATAGAATCCTCTGTGTATAAAAGTTTATCATAATAGAATTCCCAATTTCCTTTTATACAAAATACATCTTTATCTAAATTAACATCCGATAAGTCTAAATATCCATTTTTTATTTCTAAATTATTTCTATTTGTAAAATTTATTATAGAATAATAAGTAAATCCAAATATTATAAAACAAAATATAAGTATATAAAAATTATTAATCCATTTCTTCATATCTCTTTAATGCCCTCATAAAGTTTCCTTCTATTAATTCTTTTAATCTATCTATTAATATTTTAGGATCTTCTATCATTCCATCTTTCATCCATTGTATTACTAAACCTGCAAATGCATGTGTATAAAAATCTGCCATAAAATTTTTATCTTCAACCTTTACATTCATTCCATAAGATATTTCATTAATTACTCCCATAAGCAACTCATTAATTACTGAAAAAAGGTACATATCTAAATGTGCCCTACTTAATGAATTTAATGTATTAATACAAAACCTTCTATTATCTTCTATATATAAAAATATTTTATAAAATCCATCAAGCCAAGTGCTATAACTTTTATATTCTGATATGCTCTCAATTGCTTCTGTTCTATATATCCATTCCACAAGCTCATATATATCGTGAAAGTGGTAATAAAAAGTTTGCCTGTTTAAACTACATTCATTAACTACATCCTTTACTGATATTTTATGTAAAGGTATAGTTTTCATTAAATTCTTTAATGATTTTGCTAATAACCTTTTTGTGTGTGGTGAACTTGTCAAAACTTATCATCCCCAATCTAAATCTTATTATATAATTATTTCTAGTAATTTGTAAATTTTACAAACAAAATATTTCATTATATTGTTGATAATTCATTATTAGTATTTACTTACCAAAAATTAAACATATGTAAATTTGCTTATTCCGTCGCTTCGCTCCAAATCAACGCCAGCTTACATATGTCCACTCGAAAAGCTCAAGGAAATATTATCTAAATTATAATTTTTTTGTAATTTGCTAAAGAGTAAAAAAATATTACTGGAAACTCAAATTTCCAGTAATATTTAAAATATCAATTACATGAAACTATATTAAGGATCACACTTTCTAAGAACTTTTCTATCATTTTTTATACCTACATTAACTCTATTTTATCCTACAAATTTAAGTTTCCTACTGTCCTTTATTTGTTTTACTAGAGTCTTTATACTATAAAATTGCTTTGCAATTAGTATTAAGGATAATCTTTAGCTTTCTACCATGGTTCCTCCATTTACATGAATGATCTGCCCCGTCACATAACTTGAATCATCAGAAGCTAAATACACATATGCTGGAGCTAATTCATAAGGTTGTCCCGCTCTTTTCATTGGAGTATCTTCCCCAAAAGTAACAACCTCTTCTGCTGAAAAACTAGATACAATAAGAGGTGTCCAAATCGGGCCTGGTGCTACTGCATTGACCCTTATCCCCTTATCTACTAATGATTGTGATAAAGATCTTGTAAATGTTGTTACTGCTCCCTTAGTAGCTGAATAGTCTATAAGGGTCTCATGCCCCTCATAAGCTGTAACTGATGTAGTGTTTATAATAGAACTTCCTCTTTTTAAATATGGTAATACTGCTTTTGTTAGATAAAACATAGCAAAAATATTTACTTTAAATGTTATCTCTAACTGCTCCGAAGTTATATTTTCTATACTCTTTTGTGGGAATTGTACTCCTGCATTATTAACTAATATGTCTATTTTACCAAACTTTTCTATGGTCTTTTCCACTATATTTTTACTAAAATGTTCTTTACTAATATCTCCTTCTATTAATAAACATTCACTTCCATAGCCCTCTATATATCCTTTAGTTTCTTCTGCATCTTCTCTTTCATATAAATATACAATAACTATCTTTGCTCCTTCTTTTGCAAAAGCAACAGCAGTAGCTCGTCCAATTCCGCTATCACCACCTGTTATTATAGCCACTCTATCTTCTAACTTTCCACTACCTCTATACTCATGGTCATCGAACACTGGCCTTGGATCCATTATCGCTTCTATACCTGGTTGAACCTCTTGATGTTGGGGTGGAAAATCTCTATAGAAATTATTTGTCCATAATCCGCTTCTTTTATATGAGTTCATGTAATCCTCCAAATTAAATTATTACACTATTCATAATATGTCTTTTCTAAACTATTAGTTCCATCACCCAAACTATCTATGTTTCAATTTAAATTTTAAACTTTCTAATTAATCTATTTAATATCTCCGAATAATTTTTTAGTGTTTCTGCTTGCTCAGCCATCTCTTGTAGTCCTGAAGATTGCTCCTCTGATGCAGCACTCACTTCTTCAGTAATTGCAGCTGTTTCTTGTGATACCGCTGCAACCTCTGATATATTAGACACAACAATATCTTTACTCTCAGTTATCTTATCTAATGATGATGTAACTTCACTAATATTATTTTCTAATTCATTTATCATACTACTTATTACATCGAATTTAGTTTTTGTTATCTCTAAGCTTTCCTCAGTTTCTTCATTAAGCTTCTTAGTTACCAACGTTTCTTCATAGAGCTCTTTTATACTCGCTTTTACTTCTTCTATTACATAATTAATTTCTGTTGCTGATTTAGCTGATTCCTCTGCTAATTTTCTCACCTCATCTGCAACAACAGCAAATCCTCTACCAACTTCACCAGCCCTTGCTGCTTCTATGCTTGCATTTAAAGCTAAAAGATTAGTTTGTTCTGTAATTGATTTAATAGCATCAACTATAATTCCTATTTCTTCTGATTTATTTGATAATAAATCTACTTTAGATACCATATTATTACTAGCGTCTCTATTCTTTTCATATGTATCTGTCAAATTATCCAAAGCAACTGTTCCTTCTGATGAAGATACTTTAACTTCTTTTGATGTCTTAAGCATCTTTTGAGAACTTGATATAGACTTATCAACTTCTTCTTCTAACACAGCAACTACACGAACTCCTGAATCTAATCCAGCAGCTTGATCTGTTGCTCCTCCTGCTATTTGTTGAATTGACTTTGCTACTTCTTCCCCCACATTGCTAGACTCTTTAATTATTCCAAATAATGTCTCTGATCCATAATTCACCTTTTCAGATGCTTCTTGTATTCCTGATAAAAGTATTCCCATATCTTCGGTTAATACATTTAAACTATCCATCATAGCATTGATTTCTCTATTATAATAAAATTTACTTTCTACTTTTCCTGTAAAATCTCCATCTTTAATTTTATTCAATAAATTTACAACTTCTCTTATAGGCTTTGTAAGTCTTCTTGTAAATATTCCAGCTGATATAACCACCATAATTATCATTATTATTAGTACTGATACTGATAGCAATAACTCTTTTATATATGAAGAAATTAAATCCCTTCTTGGAATAGATACCGAAATAATTAACCCGCTCTCTTTTTCTACAACCTTATAACTTATATACTTTACGTCATCTATTTCTGTAGTAATTCTTACATTACTTTCACCTTTTATTATGTTCTCTATCCAAGGAAAGTCATTTATCCCTTTCCCTATTAAACTTGTATCACTATTAGCGATAATTATTCCATTCTTACTAAATACAGTACCAAAAGCTTTATCCCCTAATTCAAGATTCTGAACTATACCTGATAAAACATCAAGGTTCTTATCTATCCCTACAACACCTTGTATTTCACCTTTATCATTTAATACAGCTTTAGAATATGTAACTACTATTTTTTTAGTTGCAATATCTTGATAAGGTTCTGACATTATAGTCTTAGATGGATTATTTACTGCTTCCTTATACCAATCTCTTTGTCTAGAATCAAAACTATCACCTAAGTCAACATACGGTGCTAACACAAATTTTCCATCTTCACTTCCCATATATACAGAAATTACATCCTTATTTATTTCCTTATATGCCTGTAATGTCTTTTCAAGCCAAACTGCTTCATCGTTTTTATTATCTTTCAATCCTTTTGCATTAGCATCAACAGATAAATATTCAATATCCTTAGTGCTATTAATATTTTCATTTACTAATGATTGAGATGTTATATTAATGCTTTTATCAATAGTTGCATTTATAACACCATTAATATTCTTATTAAGAGAATAGAAGTTAGATAATACCATTGCTACTAATGGTATTATTGATGTCATAATAAGAAGTCTTATTATTGCTTGTTTTATGGTTTGTTGTTTAATTTTTCTTTTTTTCATTTTTCCCCCTCCAACCTATATGAAAATTAATATAGACATTATATATTCCTTATATTAATTTATCGTATCAACAAGCACTAATTTTAGTCATAAATAGATAAATTAAAACATTTATTTTTTCTTTTTTATATATTTTTTAATCTTTTTTCTTAATTCTTTTAAAATTTCTTATGAAAACATTATCATAAGTTAATATTTTTATTTCTTTATATACAAAAATAACCATCTCTCTACTATTTTTTTTAGTAAAAAGATGGTTATATAATTTATCTATTTTTTTACTCTACAAATTTTTTAAATTCTCTCATAACATTTGCAACTTTAGGTCCAATTACTATTTGAACATTATTATCATCTATCTTAATTATACCATGTGCACCAGTCTGTTTTATTTTATTCTCATCTATTAAAGATATGTCTTTAACTGCAAGTCTTAATCTTGTCATACAATTTTCATAGCTATCTAAATTATCTTTTCCGCCTATATTTTCCAATATTTTTTTAGCCATATACTCATAGTTACTATGTGATAAATTTAGATTTTCTTCTTCTAAAGTATTATCTTTAAAATTGATTTCATCTTCTCTACCTAATAACTTAATATTATTTTTCTTTATTAATATAGAAAATGTAAAATAATAAAGTATAAAGAAAATTAAACCTACAGGTATAATTAAAAGTCCCTTATCTGATAGCTTTAAATTCAGAACGAAATCTATAACTCCAGCTCCCCAAGAAAAGCCATGACGAATACCTAATAAATAAAGCACTGCTCCTGCTAATCCTGTATATATGGAATGTATGAAATAAAGCAATGGAGATGCAAATAAGAATGTAAACTCTATTGGCTCTGTTATTCCTGTAAAGAAAGATGTTATACTTCCAGATGTCATTAAAGCTTTTACTTCCTTCTTCTTATTTTGATTAGAGGCTTTAGTGATTGCAAGGGCTATAGCTGGAATACCAAACATCATAGTTATAAAGAATCCACCTATAAATACTCCTGCAGTTGGATCTCCTGCCATAAATCTAGTTATTTCACCACTTATCACTTCACCATTTGCATTAGTATATTGACCTAACCCAAAGTACACATATGTGTTTATAACATGATGTAATCCAAATGGTAATAAGAAACGATTTAAAAATCCAAAAATAAATATTCCCAAAGCTCCAAGATTCATCAAGGTACGACTGAAGCTATCAATTCCAGCTTGAGCGTAAGGCCAAACTAAGGATGATAAATAAGCTACAGGTATCATTGTTATAATAATCATTGTTATAGGAAATTTCTCTCCACCAAAAAATGCAAAGGAGTCTGGTAATTTCGTATCCTTAAACTTATTATATATTATACTTGCTAATATACCAGATAGAAGTCCTCCAAAAACACTCATATTTAGCTCCGGATTCGCTATCTTCAATCCTTCTTTCAAAACTAATATTGCTATAAATCCAGTTAAAGCAGGTATTCCCCTATCTTTTGTTTTAGATAATCCTATTGCTATGGCAACTGCTAAAATTGCATCCATATTTCCTAATACAACCCCAGCGGCCTGAAAAATTGGAATATTTAACATATCTGCAGCAGTTAATCTAATTAAGATTCCAGCTACAGGCATCGCTACTATTGGTAATAGCATAGATTTTCCAAGTTGTTGTAAAAAATTCTTAACTTTCATCTTTTTTCCCCCTCTATAAATCTTTATAAGATATTAATTTAATATTTTTATTTTCCTTTATACCATCAATTATTGCTTTATTTATAAGTATTTCTAGCTCTTCTAACCTAGGATATACAAAAGAAGAACTCTTTAGAATAAAATTATCTATATACGCTGGATGACACATGATTTCTATACTTTCGTACTCGCTGAAGCTATTCTTTGCATTTAAATCGTTTACCATCGATTCATGTAACTCACCTGCAAAAAAATCTGTAGTCTTAAATTCTTTAGATATATCGTATGTATTTTTGCTTATATTATTTCTTATAGGAAGTTTATACTCACTTGCAAGCTTTAAAAATACTTTGTATATTTTAGGAAAAGAATTTATATGATGATGACTATCTAAATGTGTTGGGATTAGACCAAATGATAAAAATCTCTCTATTTGAGCTTTCCACTCAATATATATTTCTTCTAGATCAACATCAAAATCTTCCTCATAAAATTTAAGTTTTTTAAAATCTCCATTTTCATCTATTATTGTTCTATGTTCTTTTATTAATGGGCTTCCGCAAGTCAGTACCAAATGTATCCCTACTCCAAGAGTAGGATTTTCTTTTGCTAATTGTGCAGCATGTTCTGCTCCTGGCATATTAGTCATTAAAGTTGTAGATGTAAGGATACCCATTTTATGGGCATCCATTATTCCATAGTTAACTGCTCTACAGTATCCAAAATCGTCTGCATTTATTATTACTTTTATCATAACTTCCCTCCTTTCTTCATTATTTATTTAATTTAGGCCAATAACCTTTATTAGCTTCTATTAATTGATTTAATATAGTTTTAGCGACATCTGTATCAACTACAGTTCTATTTAAAGCTAACGCTTGTACTAATTTGTTATAATCATTTTCAAAATATGCATCTACAACTAATATTTCATAAGCAAGTTGATTTTCTATTAATCCCTTATAAAAAGTAGGTATTTTTCCAATAGCAAATGGCTTTATTCCATTTTTCGTTAGCATTGCTGGCACTTCTACCATTGCCTCTTCAGAGATATTTGATATTATCCCATCATTTTTAACCATTACTATGTAAATATCTCCATTATTATAGGCCAAAGATGCTGCTGCTCTTACCATATAAACTCCATGTACATCTGAGTGCAATTGAACATTCTTAGTAGTATTGTCTTCTATTATTTTATTACATAAATCTATCACACGTTTTTCACGACCATTTATAACTTGCTTTGCTCTTACATTATCTACATCTTCTTTTTTTACCATAGTATTAGGGTATAAATAATATTGTAAATATGTATTTGGAAGATACTCAGGATAATCCATCAGCATCTTTCTAGCTTGTTCAAATGTTTTTATCCAAGATGGATCTTCTGATATTTCTGAATCTTTAGGAATAAATCCTTCATTTAATATTTTTCTTTTTAGTTCCTCTGTGTGATCTTTTCCATCTTTGTCATAAATTTTGCTGAACCACCCAAAATGATTAAGTCCAAAGTATTCTGGAACTAAGTCCCATACTTCTTTTCCTAATATACTTGCATAACTTATCATTATTGCAGCTGGCATATCACATATATTTAATAACTTCTTATCTTCTGGAAATTCTCTTTTTAGTGCTTCCGCAACTATCGCTGCTGGATTAGTATAATTAAGTATCCATGCATCCTTTGAATATTTTCTTATATCATAAACAATTTCTATCATATCCTTTATAGATCTTAATCCGTAAGCCATTCCACCTGGTCCACAAGTTTCCTGTCCTACAACATTATTGCTTAATGGTATTCTTTCATCATTTATTCTCATAGATAACCCGCCTGTTCTAATTTGAATAAATGCAAAATCTATATTTTTATATGCTTCTTCTTTATTTGTTGTATATTTAAATTCTTCCAACTCAGGATAATGCTCTCTAAGAATTACTTCAGTCGCCTTAGCATTTTTTTCTTGCCTTTTTTCGTCAATATCATAAAAAATTATACTTTTTAAAGGAAAGTTATTTTTTTCTTCTATTAGGCTCATTATCATCCCTATTGTATAAGTACTTCCACTTCCTACTATAACTAATTTTTTCTTATCCATTTCTCCTCCTAAACTTGTATTAATTTGTATTAATTTTTACAAGTTTATTATAATACAATTTTATACGTGTAGTCAATATATAAATAATATTTTCTATATAAATTTATAATATTTATAATATTTATATAATGTTGTATAATTAATAATATAATTAATTAATATGAATATTTTTTATATGTATAAATTCGTAACCGAACAATATTTATAGGAGGAAATTATGAAAAAGAATTCACCATTGTATAAAAACATTGCAAATAAAATAAAAGAAGAAATAATAAGTTCAAATATCAATAATGATGAGGCTATTCCTTCTGAGACTAAACTTGCTGAAAAGTTTAATGTTAGTAGAGTAACTGTAAGGCAAGCTATAGATTTATTAGTTAATGAGGATATTCTATATAAAATTCAGGGAAGTGGAACTTATGTGAAAAATAGCAGAATTGAACATCATATATATAAATTACAAAGTTTTCATGAAGAGATGACTGATTTAAATAAAAAACCTTCAACAAAAATTATTGATTTTATGGTCATATGTCCGGATAAAAATATATCAAACATATTAAAAATTGATGAAAATGAAAAAGTTTTCTTTATAAGAAGATTACGATATGCCGATGATGAACTTTTGATCTTAGAAGAAACTTACCTTCCTGTTAATCTTTTTCCTGACTTAACTTACGAAGTTATGACTAAATCTAAATATGATTATATAGAAAGTAAGGGCTATAAAATAGAAGAAAATTATCAAGAAATTATTCCTATGATTCCAGATGATGATAAATGTTCTATATTAGAATTAAAAAAACCTATTCCTATTTTGAATATAAATGTTTGGTCAACACTAGATAATGACTTAGTTTTTGAGTACACAAAACTTTACTTTAGAAGCGATAGATATACATTCAAACTTTATACTATAAGAGAATAGCTTATAAAAAAATTGCTACTGTCAAATTTATTTTGACAGTAGCAATTTCTATTTACATATCTTTTAATGTACGCTTTAAAAACTCACGTGTTCGTTCTTTTGTTGGATTATTAAATATTTGCTCTGGAGTTCCTTCTTCTTCAATAACTCCATTATTCATAAATACTACTCTATCTGAAACTTCTCTTGCAAAACCCATTTCATGAGTTACAACTAACATTGTAAGACCGCTTTCTGCAAGCTCCTTCATAACCTTTAAAACTTCTCCTACCATTTCCGGATCAAGTGCTGATGTCGGTTCGTCAAAAAGAATAACATCTGGCTCCATTGATAATGCTCTTGCAATGGCAACACGTTGCTTTTGTCCTCCTGATAGTTGTTTAGGCTTAGCATTAACATAGTTACTCATACCAACTATATCTAAGTATTTCATCGCAACTTTTTCTGCTTCTTCTCTTGAGCGATTTAATACTTTCATTTGTCCAACAACACAATTACTAAGCACATTATGATTATTAAATAAATTAAACTGTTGAAAAACCATACCTAATTTAGTTCTGTATTTATATATATTGTGATCGTCATCTAAAATATTTTCCCCATTGTATATTATTTTCCCACCAGTTGGTTTTTCCAAAAGATTTATACATCTTAGCAAAGTTGACTTACCAGATCCAGATGATCCTATTATGCAAACAACTTCTCCCTTATCTACTGAGAAATCAATATCTTTTAACACTTCATGAGTTCCAAAGGATTTATTTAAATGTTGAATATCTATTACTTTCTTCATACTCTTCCTCCATTAAGCTACTACATCTTTAGTTCTTTGTAGTATATCTTCTGGCCTTTCTACTTGCATTTGATTTCCAGCCATAATGTAATTCTCTGGTCCATCTATCTTTCTTTCGATTGCTCTTAAAATTCTTGTAACTGTATATGTCATTATGAAATATACTATACATGCAACAAAGAAAGATTCAAAATATCTAAAATTATTTCCAGCAATTGATTTTGTTTGGAAGAATAGTTCCGAAACAGAAATTACATTTAAAACTGATGTATCCTTTATATTTATTACAAACTCATTACCTGTTGCTGGTAAAATGTTACGAATTACCTGCGGCAAAACTACATTAATCATTGTCTGTGTATGAGTCATACCAATAGCTTGTGCTGCTTCAAATTGTCCCTTATCTATTGAGACAATACCGCCTCTAACTATTTCTGACATATATGCACCTGTGTTAATAGATACTATAAATAATGCTGCCACTATCTTATTTATATCTATTCCTAAAAATTGAGCTGATCCATAGTAAATTACCATAGCCTGCACTATCATAGGTGTTCCCCTAAAAAATTCTATATAAATAGAAAGAATTATATTAACAATTTTAAGGCATACTTTCTTTAGCCCTCTATCAGGCACAGGAATAGTTCTAATAACACCTACCAATAAACCAATTAAAGTACCAATCAAAGTACCAATTATAGAAATAAAAAGTGTCATACCTGCTCCACGTAAAAACATTGGTAAGTTATTTTGAAGTATTTTTACTATCCATTCAATACTCATATTATCCTCCTAATAATTATCTAATATAGAATTTGAATAGGTTAAAAATTAATCTATTCTAATAAAACTATTGAGCTGCCGGTTGATTCTTAATAGCATTACTCATTATTTCTGTTTGTTCTTCTTGTGAAATACCTGATAAAATTTCATTTATTTTTGATGTTAACTCACTGCCCTTTTTAATACCTACTGCTGTTTCTGTATCTTCTGGATTTGTAACAAATCCATCCTCAAGCTCAATCATTTTAAACTTTGAGTTAGCAGTTTGTGCACTAACAGCTTCTGGTTTTTCAGATACATACGCATCAATAACACCTGACTCAAGAGCAACTCTCATAGCTGGAAAGTTATCCATAGCTTCTAGTTTTTTTACACCTTGAATTTGCTCTATTACTGAATAATGAAATGTATTTAATTGTCCTGTAACTTTTGCTCCATTAAAATCAGCTAATGTTTTAGCATTAGTATATTGACCTCCATTTTTAACAACCATAACTAATTGTGATTTATAGTAGTTATTAGAAAAATCTATTGTTTGCTTACGTTCTGCTGTTGGTGACATACCTGCAATTATTGCATCAATTTTTCCTGATGTTAAGGCTGGTACTAATCCATCCCATTCTGTTTTAACAATAACTAACTCTTTGCCTAATCCATCAGCTATTTTTTTTGCAATTTCTACGTCATATCCACCTGCATATTCTGCACTTCCATCTATTTTTACTCCTCCATTTGAATCATTCATTTGTGTCCAGTTAAATGGGGGATACCCAGCTTCAAGTCCAACTCTAAATACATTTTCACCTTTTTTATTTGAATTTCCTGAGCCACATCCTGTTAGTAATAGCATAGCTACTAATGATAATGAAATTAATAATGATAGTTTTTTCTTCATAGTAAATCCTCTCCTCTTTTTTAATAATAAAAAAACCAACCCTTTAATTGGATTGGTGCTATCTTAAATCTTTGGATAGGTTTCTATAAAAAAATAACTGAGCAAAGCTCAGGCCCAATTTATATATAACCTAATCCTCATCTTCCCATTCGAGATAGCACAACTTAATAAACTGGGAAAGTTTATTAAGACAGTCCTGTAGCTCTTAACTACAGACCCAGCAAGTAATACCGAGATATATTACAAGCTTCGGCAAAATTTCCTTCTCCTTAGTATCATCACTTTCTCTAGTTCAACCAAAGACTGTTAAATTTTGCGCCTCTACCCCACATATGAAAGTGAGGTATTTATTAAATTTATGTTTTTAGTGTACAGGCTTATATAATAAATGTCAATAGTTTAATAAAAAAATCTATTTTTATATTTTAAATTCTCTAGCTTTTTTAGGATCAGTAACTAATATAAACAAACCTCATAAAGATACTATCTATTTTCCCTCTAAAATATCCACTTAAGGTAATTTGAAATTAAATAAACCCTTCCAACTTGCTAGTTTAGAAGGGTATAACATTAACATATACTTTATTTAATATAACTTTATTATCTTTTACTCATATAGACCATAAGTTTTATTTATATCTTGTGTAAAAACAATGCCATTTCCTGGCTTATCCATTTCAAGTTCTTTTCTTATAGAAGCTATAATTGCCTCTGTTTTATCATCCTTAGATATAATCATAACTATTTCTTTTTCAGGTTCTATTTCCATAGCAAACACTTTACTTGTTTCATGTATACCAGAGCCTCTAGCATTTATTATTGTTCCACCTTTTGCTCCTGCTTTAGTTGCCGCATCTATAACATCTTCTGCTCTACCTTTTTCTACTATGGCAGTTATAGAATTATACATTATATTTTCTACACCTCTTTCTTTACTAATATTATCGCTTTTATATCTTCTGGTTCCTAAAATATTTGATATAGAAGTGGTAAATACTATCCCATGATTTGGTCTTTCAAATTTAAATTCTTCATCTAAATTTTTTAAAGATTTATTAACAGTATCACTATCAGCAACCATAAGAACAATTTCTTTCCTTACATCTGATAGTCCTAAGTAATCTAAAATTTTATTATTAACTGTCCCTCTTCCTAAAAATATAGTTCCTCCAGAAACGCCATGATATTTTGCTCTCTGTATCAACTTACTTCCTAGTCCAAAATTGACTATAAAATAAATAAGTTCAATACTTTTAGATTCAAGGCTATTGTGCATCCTCAATCATTCCTCCTTTTCTGGATTTAATTTTAAAGATAAATCCTAGTATTTGTAATGCAATTATAGGTGTCATTGCAACCATTGCAATCATACCAAATCCATCTATAAGAACATCTGCTCCTTCAATAGCCTCTGCCACACCTTGAGCAAAAGCTAATATAAATGTAGCTGTCATTGGTCCTGACGCAACTCCGCCTGAGTCAAAGGCCATTCCAACAAATAATTTCGGTACAAAATAGCTCATTGCAATCGAAACCAAATATCCAGGTAATAAATAATGCCATAACTTAACTTCCGGAACTAATATCCTAACCATAGATAATGCTACGGCAAAACCTACACCAATTGCAAGAGTAAACATTACAACTTTTCTCTTTACATATCCACTTGTAACATCTTCTATTTGATGTGTCAATACATAAACCGCTGGTTCAGCTAATATTGTGACAAAGCCTAATACAAAACCTACAATAATAACATACATTTTATTATCTAATGCAGCTATACTTTTACCTACTGCAGTTCCTACATCCATAAAACCTGCATTCACTCCAACTAAAAATATAACCAATCCTATAAAGGTAAATAGCATCCCAAATAAAATTTTTCTAAATGATCTTTTTGATAACTTAAATTTTATTTTTTGAAAAATAATAAAAATAATTAAGATTGGTAATAATGCTAATATTATTTCAAATGCTATTACTGGTATTTTCTCAATAAATGGTAAAATAATTGATGTTGATATTACTTCTGATCCTTCAAGATTTCCTGTAACTTGGTCTGTCTTAGATAAAATACTCATTAACATTACTGCTATAATGGCACCAGTAGATGCTATAGCAACTAATCCAAAACTATCCTTTTCCGAAGACTTACTATCCTTTTTCAGACGAGAAACTCCTGTTGCCAGTGCTAAAATAAATGGAACTGTCATTGCTCCTGTGGTAGCTCCTGATGCATCAAAAGATATTGCTAAAAACTCTGGAGATGTAAATAATGCAAGTAGCATAATAACTCCATATATAATAGTTAATAATTTATATAAAGGAAAATTATATACTATTCTCCCCAATCCCAAAGAAAGCATAACAGCTATTCCTATAGAAACAATAGCTACTATAAGCCATTTAGATACTAATCCTGACGTAACAAATTCTACTTGCCCTCCAAGAATTTGTAGATCTGGCTCAGCTACAGATATAAAGAATCCAAGTAATAATCCTGCTGCTATAACTATCCAAAGCTTATTTGTCTTTGCTATATTCGTTCCCATTATATTACCTATAGGTGTTACTCCAATATCTACTCCAACTAAGAATATAGATAACCCTATAACAATTGCAACTGTTCCAATTAAAAATCTAATTAATAATGGAATTTCTATAGGTGTCAATGTGAAATTTAATATTAATACTATTATGGTTATTGGCAGAACAGACATTAATACTTCTTTTATTTTTTCCGTTAATAAATTCAAACATGTATCATCCCTTTCTTTTATTAATTTTATTAACTCATAATATAATTATACAGTATTATTATGTTTTTATTGCTATTATTACGTTCTTTTTACACTATGTTAATATTTTATTCATCTTTATTATAAATTCCTCTACTATATAATTATTATTTACTTAAATATAAAATTAATTTATTTATATAAAAATATCCTATGAATAACTTACAATTTGTTACCCATAGGATATATAATATATATTAAAGAAGCGTATTAACATTATTCTTATGAATTTTATATCCAGCTATTAAATTCTTCATCTGTAGCTAGCACATAATGCGTTCCGTCCACATGTTTCTTAACCCCTTCTGAATAGTCTATTCCACTAGTTTCATAATCATAAGATTCTGATATTCTTGATTTTTCTACGTTTGGATTCGGATGTGGTATGGCTGATATTAAGGATTTAGTATAAGGATGAATCGGGTTTGAAAAAATCTCTTCTGTTGTTCCAGTTTCAAGCAAATATCCTAAATGAAGTACCCCTATTCTATTTGAAATATACTTTACCATTGATAAATCATGAGCTATAAATAGAAGTGCAGTATTAGTTTCATTTTGAATTTCTTTCATTAAATTTACAACTTGTGCTTGAATAGAAACATCTAAGGCACTAATGGCTTCATCAGCTATAATAAGCTTGGGATTCATTATAAGTGCTCTTGCAATTCCTATACGTTGCCTTTGTCCTCCTGAAAATTGATGAGGATATCTATTAGCATGCTCTTTTGATAATCCTACCTTCTCTAATATCTTATATACCTTTTCATTTCGTTCTTCTTTATTGCTATATAAATGATGTATGTCCAAACCTTGTGCAATAATATCTAATACCTTTTTACGAGGATTTAAACAAGCCATAGGATCTTGAAATATCATTTGCATATTAGTTCTCAAATGCTTATTTTCCTTTTCTGATAACTTTCCAGATATATTTGCACCATCAAATTTTATTTCTCCAGCTGTTGGATCATATAATCTTATTATTGAACGTCCAATTGTGGATTTTCCACTTCCAGACTCTCCAACAAGACCATAAGTTTCACCTGGATATATTTCAAATGAAACACCGTTTACTGCTTTTACAGTAAATTTTCTACTTACCCTAAAATGTTGTTTTAAGTTTTTTACTTCTAATAAAGGCTGCTTATCTTGCATCCACATACGCCTCCTTTAACATTCTATCTATTCTACTTCTTAGTTCTTCTGGCATTTCAACTTTTGGTGAATTCTCATGCAATAACCAAGTTGCTGCATAGTGAGTATCAGTAATTTTAAACATTGGAGGCTCAATACGGTTGTCAATATTTAATGCATAAATATTTCTTGGTGAAAAAGCATCTCCCTCCACCTTATTTAATAAATTAGCTGGTGTTCCTGGTATTGTATAAAGCTTATCATCCGTAGTATCTATATCTGGCATAGCTGATAATAACCCCCAAGTGTACGGATGTCTTGGATCATAAAATATCTCATCTACATTCCCTTTTTCTACTATTTTTCCGGCATACATAACTGCTACATAATCAGCCACCTTTGCCACAACTCCAAGATCATGTGTTATATATATAACTGATATATTTAATTTTCTTTGAAGATCTTTTATTAATTCCAATATTTTTGCTTGTATAGTTACATCTAACGCAGTTGTAGGTTCATCACATATTAGCAGATCAGGATTACAAGCAAGTGCTATAGCTATAACAACCCTTTGTCTCATTCCTCCTGAAAGTTGATGAGGATAATTTTTCATACGTTTTTTTGCATCAGTAATGCCAACAAGTTCTAATAATTCAATAGCTTTTTTCTGTGCTTCTCTTTTTGGAGTCTTATAATGCCAGATCATTCCCTCCATGATTTGTGCTCCAATTGTCATAGTTGGATTTAATGATGTCATAGGATCTTGAAATATCATCGCTATACGCTTTCCATTTATTCTTGTTCTCATTTCTTTCTTTGATAATTTTAAAATATCAACTTCAACTTTTTCATTATCTCTGTAATAAGTAAAATTAATACTTCCTGAATTAACTTCACCGTTACTACTTAATATCCCCATAGCAGCCTTCATCGTAACTGATTTACCACTACCACTTTCACCTACTATTGCTAGAGTTTCTCCTCTATATAAATCTAACTTTACTCCACGAATGGCATTTACCATACCTGCTGATGTTTTAAAGGATATGGATAAATCTCTAATGGATAATACTTTTTCTTTATTCATTTACCATAACCCCCTACATTTCCTTCATTTTAGGATCAAAAGCATCACGTACACCATCTGCCAACATATTAAAGCTTAGCATTAATATTGCAAGAACTATAACCGGAGCTACTATCATATATGGATGTGTAGTGAATGATTTAAAGGCATCACTAATTAGTGATCCCAAAGAAGCCATTGGTGCCGGTACTCCTAAGCCAATAAAAGCTAGAAAAGCTTCTGTAAATATAGCATTTGGTATAGAGAACATTGTATTTGTAATTATTGCACCTAATATATTTGGGAGAATTTCTTTAAATATAATAAATAAACTCTTTGCCCCCAAAGTTCTAGATGCCAAAACAAATTCTTGTTCTTTTAACTTAAGCATTTGAGCTCTAGCAATACGATTCATACCAATCCAACCTGTAATCATTAAAGAAAATGTTATTGTTAATAATCCGGGCCTTAATACTATAATTAGTAATGTAACAATTACAAGACTTGGGATACCATTTAGTATTTCTGCAAAACGTTGCATTACATTATCTACAGCACCTCCAAAATACCCTGAAATTAGTCCATAGCTTAAACCAAATATCATATCAATTGCAACTGCTATCAATGCAATATAAAGAGAAATTCTTGTTCCCATCCATGTTCTTGTAAATATATCTCTACCTAAAACATCTGTACCAAACCAATAATAAGTATCTTCAAGTCCTGTTTTATTTCCATTAGCTGATACATACTTATTAACTTCAATTGCTCCTTGTGAAGTATTCATCTTTTCTCCACCGTCAAATATACCGATATTTTCTATTAATGGTATTCTTGGTGCAAGGTTTTGATGTGCTATAGTTTGTGAATCATATGTATGACCATTCATCCAAACCCCTACCACAGCCATAAAAGTAATTAGTATAATACAAATAAGTCCTAGTATTGCTCCTTTATTTTTCTTAAGACGTGATAAAACATCCTTCCAATAAGATTGACTAGCATAGATTCTATCAATATTAGTTAAATTTTCTTCACCAACTAACTCAAAATCATTTTCTAAAAATTCTATACTTTCTGTTACAAATTCTTTACTCATGATTATCCTCCTTTGCTAATCTTATTCTTGGATCAACAACTCCATATAAAATATCAACTACAAGCATTATTCCTATATACATAGCACTATATATAAATGCTAATGCAACTATTACATTATAGTCATTTGATTGAATTGCAGTTACCAAAAGACTTCCGATTCCAGGAATCGAAAATATCTTTTCAATTACCAAACTACCAGTCATAAGTCCTACTATTAACGGAGCTAAAACAGTAATAATTGGAATTAAAGCATTTCTTACAGCATGTCTTAGTAAAAGTCTTATTCCACTTACTCCTTTACTTTCTGCAAGTTGCATATAATCTGAACCAAGAACCTCTAACATTTCGGTCCTTGTAAAACGAGCTATTGTAGCTATTGTAAACATGCATAAGGCTATTGTTGGAAGTACTGAAGATTTAAAGGGCATTTCTGCTGAATATAAAAGTGGAAATAAGGTTACCTTAAAACCTAAATAATAAGATAATCCTAATGCAAATACATATGAAGGTAAACTTACTCCTAAAACGGAAATCACAGTAGTTATAGTATCCCAAATCGTATTATGCTTTATTGCAGCTATTATTCCTAAAATTAACCCTATTAAAGTTCCAAGTAAGACCGCTTGTCCCCCAACTCTTAATGATATTGGTAAACGTGTTTGTAGCAATGCAGATATTGGTGTATTCTTTGAAATTGTATAAGAAACCCCAAAATCTCCTGTAAGCATATTTTTTATATAATTAAGAAATCTTATAAATACCGGTTGATCTAATCCATACTTTTGATTTAATAGTGCAATTTGATCTACAGTTAATTTTTCATCATTAAATGGAGATCCGGGCATAAATTCTAGCATTAAAAATAATATTAATAAAATTACTAAAAGTGTCGTTATGGAAATTGCTATTCTTTTAAGCAAATATTTTTTCATCTGCAATTCCTCCTGAAAGTAATATAATAAGTGAAAAGTGAAAAAGGAAAGAGTGAAAAAGTGAGTTAGCATCTGTATCTTTCAAGTTTTGCATAGCAAAACACCCTTAACTTTTCACTTTTTCACTCTTAACTTTTCACTATAATAATTTTTTTACAATTTAATTCTTAGTAACATTCTTGAAAATTCTAGTAACACCAACTGAATGGAATTCTATATTAGAAACACTCTTTTTAATCATAACAGCATTTCCTTTTTGATATACAGGTAAAATAACCGCTTCATCCATTACCATTTTTTCTGCTTTCTTTAATTCCTCCCATCTTTTTTCAGGGTTTAGAGCAAGTTCTCCGTCTTTAGCTGATTTAATCAACTTATCATATTCTGAATTTGTCCAAAAACCGTAGTTGTTAGGGCTATCTGTTGTCCACATATCTAAATATGTCATTGGATCTGCATAGTCAGGACCCCAACGAGTAAGTACAGATTCAAAATCTCCTGCTTGCATTCTTTCAACTCTGTTCTTTTTAGGCATTACTTCAAGTTCTATTGTAACTCCTGGAAGAGTTGTTTGAATTTCTGATTGAATAAATTGAGCTACATTTTGAGCTGATTCAGTATCTTCAACCATCATTTTATATTTGAATGTTTCTTTTCCTAATTCTTTCTTTGCATTATTATAGAACTCTAAAGCCTTAGCTTTATCTGTTGAAAGATAAGTTCCAGTTGTTTCACGGAAGTCTTTTCCATCTGGTCCTGTAGCTAGTAACTGCGGTACTGCAAAATCTGCTACAACAGAACCATCTTTTAATATATTATTAACGATAGCTTCTTTATCATAAGCTAATGCAATTGCTTTACGTAAATTTTCATTTTCTAATCCTGCTACCTTTTGATTAACAGAAATATACCAAAGGTATCCTGCTGCAACATTTGTAAACTCAGGGTCAGCTTTAAATTGTTCTACTTGTTCCCCTGCAAGTGCAGCAACATCTAAATCACCATTTTGATATGCAAGCATAGTTTGTTGAGCTTCTTTTATTACTTGGAATTTGATTCCATCTAACTTAACAGCATTAGCATCCCAATAATCCGAATTCTTAACCAATTCTATTGTTGTTGCTGCTGGTTCATAAGAAGAAACTTTATATGGACCATTTGCTAAAATAGTATTTGGTGATGTTGCAAAGCTATCTCCGGCTTGTTTATAAAATTCTTCATTAACCGGGAAGAATGATGGGAATGATAATAATGATTCAAAGAATGTAACCGGATGTGATAGTTCTACTACCAAAGTATTATCATCCTTTGCCTTTACTCCTAAGTCTTCAATTCCCTTTTTGCCTGCTAAAACATCTTCAGCATTTTTAATCCCTGCAATGCCAATCATAAAAGCATATTCGCTAGCTGTTTTCGGATCAGCTAAACGTCTCCAAGCAAATACAAAATCATTTGCTGTTACTTTAGTACCATTTGACCACTTAGCATCTCTTAATTTAAATGTATAAGTTAATCCATCTTCACTTTTCTCTGCTGATTCTGCTGCAGCTAATATTGGTGACCCCGCCTTGTCTACAGAGTATATCCCTTCTGTTACAGCCGCTATAGCTTCGAAGGAAGTACCATCAGTTGCAATTTGAGGATCCATTGATGCAATCTCAACATCAAATTGAACTTTTAAAGTTTTGTCTGAACCTTGTGTTGTTTGTGTACCATTAGAATTATTGCTTGTACCTTTTGCCCCACCGCAAGCAACTAAGCTAATTGACAACGTCATCGCTAATGCCAAGGTTAAAAGTTTCTTAACTTTTTTCATATTACGCCCCCTAATTATTTATTTATCAAAGAAACAAAATTATTTTTTACAATTTGATAATATCGTTTGCTTTTTTATATATTATATATTGTTATTTTTATCCTTGTCAATATAAAAATTTGATAATTTAACGAGTAATTTAATTATATTTTTTTATTTAATTGCTTTTTTTATTAACACTTTGTGTTTTAATCTATTTTTTAAATTCAATAATTTTATATATAAAAATTTATAATTTTAAACATTTATTTTTTGACAATATACCTCTTCTAAATAATTAATTTATTCTTTGCTTTATTAGTCTTTTCAATTATTTAATTTCCTTATTTATCAAGGTGTTAAAATTCAATTTTTGATAAATACTATTTAATGATAAATTAAGGTAGGAGGAAATTTTATGGCTAATATAACCGGTGTAATAAAGTGGTTCGATAATGAACGTGGATATGGATTTATATCTTGTGAACAAGGAAATGATGTATTTGTACACCATTCACAAATTAAAGAAAATGGCTCTAGTAAGGATTTACACGAAGGTGAAAATGTTACTTTTGATATTCAAGAAAATGAAAAAGGTCCTATGGCTGTAAATGTTCATAAGCTATAATAAAAAAAGCATCTCCTTGAAGAGATGTTTTTTTATTATAGCACTTAAGTATTATTTTGTAGACATAATGGAAGTTCTAAATTATTAGCCTCCAGTAACTCTTTATCTTTAAGAATTAATTTCGTATCTCCATCCTTAACTATTCTTCCATCACATACAAGGATTGTGCGAGTGCAAGTATCTAAAATCATATCCAAATCATGAGATGCAATAATTTTAAGATGTTCGAATTCATTAAGTATATTAATTAAGTTTCTTCTATTCCTAGGGTCTAATGCAATTGTAGGCTCATCCATTAAAATAATATCTGGATTCATAGCAAATATTGTTGCTATTGATACAAGTTTTTTTTCACCACCAGACATTTTATATATCTGTTTATTTTTCAAATTTTCTATATGCACTTTTTCTAATGCATAATTTACTCGTACTTCAACTTCCTTTTCAGAAAGACCATAATTCCGTGGCGCAAATGCTATCTCTTCATAAACATTAGACATAAAAAGTTGATTGTCTGAATCTTGAAATACATATCCTATTCTTTCACGGATTCTACTTAAAGTACTTTTTTGTACGGGTATATCTTCTATCTTTATTCTACCTTCATAATTTAAATTTAGTCCCACTAATAACTTTAAAATCGTAGACTTCCCTACCCCATTAGCTCCAATAATACCAATGGATTCATTTTCCGTTGCAGTAAATGTAATATTCTTTAGTATTGGAGATGATTTTTCATATGAAAAAGATAAATTTTCTACATCTACATGAATATGACTCATAGTTTCCTCCTAAAAAAGTATATTTCCCATTATTTCAGATATATTAACAAATCTTATAGTAATAAATATAGTTAGCCAAGCAATAAAGTAAGTATAATCCTTTGAATCATACTTAATATTATGTGCATATGAAAATTCACCTGTATATCCTCTTAAACACATGCTTTGGTATATATTTTCTGCTTTATCCATACTCCTAAGTAATAACTGACCTATAAGAGAACCCCATACTTTATAATGTATTCCTTTTTGATTTGGAGCTCTCAAACTATAGGCTTCACTAATATGATTTGCTTCCTTAAGCAATACTGTTAGATATCTATAAATAAGTAAAACTTGAGTTATAAAAACCTTAGGTATGTATATAGATTCCATTGCATAACATATTTTTTCAATATTTGTTGTGACTATAAGAATATAAGATGCTAACACTGCCAAAGCTCCCTTCATCATTAAAGTAATCATAGAAATAATTCCTCCTGAAATAGGTATTCCATTTATACTGAATAATATTTGCTTATCAAAAAGTGGATTAAATAAACCTATAAAGCATACTAAAGGGAGTACTATCCTCATTTTTTTCATACTATCTTTAAAAGAAATATCAGCAATTATAAAAATAACTATTGGATATATAAACATGCCTATAATGCCTGTCATATTATATTTATGGAATGATACAACTAATAAAATATATATAATAGTTAAGATAAACTTAATCAGTGGATGAATTTTATTCATCCACTTATCTTCATTTGATAAAGCATCTATATTATTAATTTCATAAATTGTATTATTCAACTTACTCATTTTATAATTTGCCTTCTGAAAAATTTAAAGGTATAGCATCCACCAATACACAATATCGAAACTACAAGTCCTCCAATAACTCCAGATATAGAAGTTCCTATTGATGAATCAGAATTTTTAAGTGAGTAATCTGGCAAGATTGCAGTAGCTTCTTGTAACTTTTGCATATTATCATATATTTCCCCATTTGCCTCCATATCTGTAGATCCAGTAACTTTCTCAATAGACCATTCTAGCCCATCAGGATATTCAGATGCCATAAGTGAAATACCTCCAGCTACTAACAAAGTAACTAATGATATAATTATCAACACTTTCTTAAATGGTATTAATCCTACTGTCTTTTTAACATCTTCATTTATTCCCCAAAGCAATTCCGGTCTTGCTTCATATATAAAGCAAAGTACCACTGCTGTGATAAGTCCTTCTATTAAACCAATTGCTAAATGTATTGGTTGTATAACTGCAACAAAAGTAGAAAATGGTAATTCTGTAATTCCAGAGAATAAAGTCTCTATAACTACAGAAAATGCTCCCATTTGTAATGTTAGAACACATCCTGCTATAGATGATATAATAATTTTTTTCTTAGATACACCTTTCCTCATCATAGGTTTCCATATAAGCATTGCACCAATAAAACATCCGTAAAAAGCTATATTCCATATATTACTTCCTAAGGCTAATATCCCTCCATCTGCAAACATTAAGCATTGTATTAACAACACTCCAACCATTGTCAAGAATCCAGCAAAAGGCCCTAATAACGCAGATAATAAAATGCCTCCACATATATGTCCTGATGATCCTGTCCCTGGAATAGTAAAGTTAATCATTTGAGCTGCAAATACAAATGCGCCCATAACTCCCATTACTGGAATTTTCTTAGTTTCATTTTCCATTCTCACTTTTTTTATTGAATATCCAGTTGCTAAAGCAGAACAAGAATACATTACTCCAGCAACTGTAGGTGCAACTAGTGCATCAGCCATGTGCATTTTTAAAATTCCTCCCTTTTATTTAAAATAATTTATTATATTTACTTATATTTAATAAGGAGCTGTTGTAAGTCAGCTCCTATTCTAGTTTTGTAATTAGTTTTGATTTTTATATTTTAAATTATATATTCTGTAACATATCTTTTTTTATTACTACATAGATAATTCTCTTACTTCATGATATTTATTTAAATCAGTATAAAGTTCTCCTTTATACGGATTACGCTTTGTCTTGATTACTTTATAAATCATATATATAGCAACCGCAATATTAGCAAGAAGTGCTAACAAACTGAAAATAAATAAAGGTGTTTCATTATAGGTTGATGCCACTACAAATTTCCCTTCATCAATAAATGCTGGGAAGGTTTGTGCAAACATACACCATAATGCTAATGTATGTGCACGATGTTGAAGCCATGCACCTTTCCCAACAGTAAAAGCACATATTGTTGGAGCAAGTAACAATGCAAAACCGCAATACCATGAATGTCCTGGAAGACAATTATAAGTGTATGCAAAATTCCATAGATCATAAGCTATAATCCAGAACCATAACATATCAGGCCATATCATATCATTGCTTCTATCTTTATTACTCCTTTTACGAATACATATTCCAAACCAACCAGTAATAGTTATTATATTTAAAATACCTGCAATAGCATTCATATAATTCCATGAACCGCCTAATACATACATGGCATCATCTGCAAGAATTCCCCCTCCTGCATATTGAAGCCCTACTTGGATATCACGTGCTACAGCCTCACAAATATTGATTGCAAGAATCAAAGGTGGAAAGCAAAGTGCTATTTTATTATCTGCTAGTCTCCATTCCCTTCCTGTTTTTTTGTTTTTACCTTTTAAATGTCTTATACACCAGAATCCAATACATCCTGCTGTTGCTGAATATACCTTTGCTAAATGAAACCAATCAGTGTAAGTTTTCTCTTTCAATACTGTAAACCATAAAACAGAGAGTATCATTGGTAATATTACAAAAGCTATAAATCCACAAACTTTTGAACGCCTTGTTACTTCATTAAGCAAAAATAAAATTATAAATATAGCAATCCAAACTAACCATACAGATAAATCAGAAGCTCCCGCTTCATAGTTAAAACTAAACATTATTATTCCCCCAGTTATAATTTTTTTATATTAATAACAAACAATTTCTTTTATATAAAATTCTTTACCACCTAAAAGCTCCCAATCCTTAGTTTCACACTTTGGGCATATTCCATTATTTGAAACTAAATTAAATACTTTATTACATTCCTTACATAAAGCATTAGCAGGCAATACTTCTATCTCTAATTCCGATCCTTGCAATATTGTTCCTTCAATTGTTGCTGGGTAAAGATTTTTCATATATCTTGGAATCATTGAAGAGAGTTCTCCAATTTGTAAAACTAAAGTTTCAACCTTTTTCACATCATTTTGTTTTGCAAAATTCTCTACTGTTTTAATAATTTCAAATAGAACCCCTATCTCATGCATATGAACTCTCCTAATATCACTAATTCATTTTAAATATATTTTTAGCTTTTTTAACTGCAATTCTACCTTTACGCTTAAGAATTTGCTTAATAACTACTGGTTTTAAATTCTCATAAGCTACCCCTTCTCCATCATATTTTCTAACAAGTGAAATTGCATCAAATTTACATTTTGTTGTGCAAGCCCCACATCCTACACATAAAAATTCGTCTACAACCGTTGCACCACAGCTAAGACAACGTTCAGTTTCCTTCTTTATTTGTTCTTCACTAAATGTACCACGTAAATCCTTAAATGTTTCCTTTGACTTTTCTGCATCCACATGATTAGCTCTTTGCCTAGGAAGACGATCATATCCTTCTAGTTCAATATTTTCTTTATCTATAGAATGATATTCTTTTCTATCTCGTCCTATAACTAAACTTTGTCCCGGATGAACATAACGATGTATTGAAATTGCCCCTTCTTTGCCTGCTGCAATAGCATCAATTGCAAATCTTGGACCTGTAAATGCATCTCCACCTGCAAAAACATCCTTTTCTCCTGTTTGATAAGTAAATGAATCTCCCTTTATTGTATTATTTCTATTTAACTCTATATTACTGTTATCAAGTAAATTTCCCCAAAAAATTGATTGACCAACTGAAAGTAATATAGTATCTGCTTTTATAATCATTGTATTGTCTTCATCATATTTAGGATTGAATCTATTATTTTCATCAAATACAGAAATACATTTCTTAAATTCTATTCCAGTAACATATCCATTTTCTGAAATAATTCTTTTTGGTCCCCATGAATTGTTAATAGTAATTCCTTCTGCTAAAGTTTCTTCTATTTCCTCATCAAGAGCTGGCATTTCTTCTAGACTTTCAAGACAAAATATATTAACATTTTCTCCTCCAACTCTAGTGGCTGTTCGGGCAACATCTATTGCAACATTACCGCCACCTATTACAACTACATTCCCTTTAAGATTAACATCCTCTCCTAAATTTACACTACGTAAGAAATCTACTCCTGTAATTACCCCTTCTGACTCTTCACCCTCTATACCTATTTTTCTTCCTGCCTGAGCTCCAATTGCAAGATAAAATGCTTCATACCCATCAGCCCTTAACTGATTTAAAGTTATATCCTTACCAATTTCAACTCCACTCTTAAATTCAACTCCTAGCTCTCTTAAAACATCTATTTCTGCATTTACTACATTCTTTTCTAGTCTAAAAGATGGAATCCCAAGAGTTAACATGCCACCAAGCACCTTTTGCTTTTCGAATACAGTTACCTTATAACCTTCAGTTGCTAAATAGAATGCACATGAAAGGCCTGCTGGACCTGCTCCTACAACTGCAATTTTCTTATTATAATCATGCTTTATCTTTGGCACATATCTATTTTCTGTATTCAAATCTTGATCTGCAATAAACTTCTTAATTTCATCTATAGCAATAGGATCATCTATATCTCCTCTAGTACATGCAGATTCGCACTTTCTTGGGCAAATACGTCCACATACTGCTGGAAATGGATTTTCATGTTTAATTAATTCAAGTGCTTCTTTATATTTTCCTTGAGAAGCTAGTTTTATATACCCTTGAATTGCAATATGAGCTGGACATTCTGTTTTGCAGGGACTAGTACCACTATCTACAACATTTTTTCTATTAACTCTATAATTAGGATTCCATTTTTCTGGTCCCCATTCTGTATCACGTGGAGTTTCAATTTTTTCTACTTCTATAGGCTTTACTGAGCATAGCTTTTGCCCTAGCTTAAGAGCATTAACAGGACAGTTTACAACGCATTCTCCACAGGCAACACATTTTTCCCTGTCAACCTGAGAAACATAATTTGAACGTACCATATCCACATTTTTAAACATTTCTGCTGTTCTTAAAGATAAACATGAGCATCCACAACAATTACAAATTGCATGAGTTTTTCCTGAACCATCTAGATTAGGTATTTGATGCATTAACCCATTTTCTTCTGCTCTTTTAATTATCTCAAAGGCTTCTTCTCTTGTAATTTGGCGGCCTCTTCCTGTACGAATATAATATTCAGCGGCATGTCCCATTTGAATACACATATCTTCAGCTAAATGGCCACATCCCTCTCCCATAACTTTTCTAGCTGTACGACAAGAACAGTCTGAAACTGTAAAGATATCATTTTCATTAAGGTATTTAGAGACCTCTTCATAAGACGCTTTTCTGGTTTCACCATCAATAGCTTGCTCTATTGGGATAACACGCATTAATCCTACTCCTACAGGAAATGCTCCTGTAGTTTTTGGCCCTCTTACTCTTCCATAAGCTTCAAAAGCCTCTGCAATTTGAGGATATTTGTTAACGTTTTCTATATTGTTGACCATCATCTCCATAATTCCAGGAACCCAAGTATCAAACCAATAATTATCAACACCATCAATTTTATTTACAAAGCATACACCTGCAACTGCTAAATCCCATAATAGTTTTTCTGTTTCTTCTATTGATTTCCCACATAATGGAGCAAGTTCTTTTGCTGTACTTTTTTTTCTTATTTTCATACAAAGAGCTACTTCTGCCATTTCTTCTGTAACAACCGGTTCTAATATTCTATATTCTGGATCTTCAGCTTTTATCTCATTTTTCGATCCTCGTTTTTTCTTACTAATATGATTAGCAAGATCCAACACCTTTTCCTTTACCATAATATTTCCCCCTAAATTTAGTGTTAAATTATGAAAATTAAACTAAATAAACTTCACTTATTTTTTCATATAAAACTTTGCACTATCAATTTTTGCATTAATACTGATTCCAATCCCTTATTTCTCTACGAATCCAGTCTGCAAATTTTTCGATACCTTCTCCTGTTCTTGCAGATATTGTAATTATCTCGGCCTTTGGATTCAATTTCTTAACACGTTCCTTACAAGCCTCTAAATCAAAATCAAAATACTCTAAAACATCAATTTTATTAATTAATAAAACGTCTACAATTGAGAACATTAATGGATATTTTAATGGCTTATCATCTCCTTCCGGAACACTTAAAATCATTGCATTTTTTGATGCTCCTGTATCAAATTCTGCTGGACATACTAAATTACCTACATTTTCTAATATAGCGAAATCAATCTCTTCTGTTCCAAGTGCTTGTAATCCTTGTTTTGTCATATCTGCATCAAGATGACACATCCCCCCGGTATGTAATTGAATTACTTTCACACCAGTTTTAGAAATAGTATGTGCATCTACGTCAGAATCAATATCAGCTTCCATAACTCCAATATTTATTTCTTCCTTTAAAAGATCTATTGTTTTGGTAAGTGTTGTAGTCTTCCCAGAACCCGGAGAAGACATTAAGTTTAATAAAAACGTTTTCTCCTTTTTTAATTCTTCCCTAAGTAAACTTGCTTGATGGTCATTGTCTTTGAAAACGCTTTGCTTAATTTCAAGAATCTTAAAATCATTCATAAATTATCCCCCATGTCTATAAAATTTCAAACTTTATTTTTAATAAAATTAAGAATTTTCAGATATTAATAAATATTCTGTTCCCTTATTTATAATATTTTTATATCCTCTTTAATATTTTACTTATCCTAAGTATATTAAAGATATATTATAATATCAGATTTAATTATAAGTAATTATATTAAAACATATATTTTATTGGTATAAATAGCAATGTTTTTTTCTGGTCATACCAGTATTATTAAAATTGCATTTTGATAAAATATTAACATATTTAATTATTATAGTCAATCTTTTCCTTACTGTTAATACTTATTTTATGCCATAATTTGATATATATAACTTATACATCATTGATTTATGTTTAATTTTGCAATATAATATTTATTGGTATGTGGTCATACCAATATCAGATTAAAGAGGTAAATGATATATGGAATTTACAAAATTGACTTCGCCATCATTAAAAGAATTATTTATATGCGAATTAGAGAAAATGATTTTGTCTGGAAAACTCCCCATTGGTGAAAAGCTTCCTCCTGAAAGAGAACTTGCTAAATCTATGCAAGTTAGTAGGGCCGTAGTTAATTCTGGGATTTCCGAACTTTCAAGAAAAGGTTTCTTAAATATTAAACCAAGAATAGGTACATTTGTAGCTGATTATCGTAGAAATGGAACTATGGATACTTTAATTTCGATCATGAATTATAATGGAGGTATATTAAGAAAATCAGAGATACGCTCAATTATAGAAATTCGTATTGCATTTGATTCTCTAGCTGTAGAATTATGTATTCCAACAATTACCGATGAGGAAATTAATAATTTAAAAAATTATGTTAACCAAATAGAGGAAACAAATTCACCTGAAGAAGCTTCTGAATTAGCTTTTGAATTTCATCATGAATTAGCTTTTCTTTCTGGAAACACCTTGATGCCCATGATTTTTTCCTCATTTAAAACTCCCATATTATCCTTATGGGAACGTTTTTGTAGATTGCATGGTTTAGAATCTTTACGCAAAAATACAACTACTTTATTTAAATATATTGAACAAAGAGATAGTGAAAAAGCTATAGAATGGTTAAAAACTTCTCTTAATGATATTATAGATGGTAGTACTCAAATTTACTATTAATTAAGTATTATATGATATAAATATATGGTAAATCTAAAAGAATGGCTCTTATTTAATAAAAAGCCATTCTTTCCAAAATATTTTTACTAATACTTATAAACTTTTAATAAATTTTTAATTCTACGAATAAGCTCATCTCTGACATATTGTGGTTCTAGGCATTCACATTCATCTCCAAAACTAAGTAAAAGATTATAACCAAACTCATCTTCTATAAAGGGAAATTTAACTAATAGTTTATTATCTTTATACGGTTGAATATTCTCTTCTCCACAGTGCTCCACCATTCTTTCCCTAAGAGATTCATTAATCACAAGTTTAATTGTAATTATTTTTTTCTCTATATAATTCCAAGGCCCTAATGACTTTTCCTCAAACTCCCTAGGCTCAAATGTATCTTGAAGAACTTCAAGCTCTGATATACGTGATAATTTAAAAGTTCTAAAGTCTTCTCTAGATAAGCAGTATCCTTGTACATACCAATTTGATTCTTTAAGTATTAATCTATAAGATTCAATTTTTCTACTACTTTTTTTCCCATATCTATCATAATATTTAAATAATAAAACTTTCTTTTCATTAAGGGCTTTTTTAATTCTTTCAAGATTTGGCTGTAAATACTTATTTCCAATCCACGGAGTAAGATCAATTGCTATTTGATTTGATTTTAACTCAATATCCTTCATATGCTCATCTGGAACTAATCCTTTTAATTTAGCAAGTGTATTAATAATTTCATCATTAGTCATTGTTGATGAAATACTTCCAAGTCCCATTAAAATTGTTATAATATCTGAAGTTGTAAAAAGCTTCTTATCAATTTTGTATTCTTCCATAATTCCAATTCCACCATTAACCCCTGGATAAGTAATAATAGGGATTCCTGCTAAGTTTATTGTCTCTATATCTCTATAGATAGTTCTAGAACTTACTTCAAACATTTCAGCTAACTTAGTTGCACTAATTTTTTTACGTTCGAGTAATATCATAATGATGGAAATTAATCTATCAATTTTCAAATTCATCAATCCTTTAGTAAAATTTATATCATCATATAACCATGACATACTGTTGTCAAGGTTAAATGATAATATAGAAATATATTAAGAAGTAAAGCTTAATATAATCTAAATAGAATTAAAAAAGAGGAGAATACAGATGGATTTTTTAAAAGAATTTAATAGAATAATGAGAGATACAAACAATATTGCCTTAGCAACTACAGTAAATACTACACCAAATGTTAGAATAGTAAATTTTTATTATAATGCTGAAAATAAAGGTATTGTATATTTTGCCTCCTTTAGAGGACTTCCTAAAACAATAGAATTTTTGCAAAATAATAAAGTAGCATTTACAACAGTACCAAAAATTCCTGATGAAAATAGTGAGCACATTAGAGTTTCTACTGCTACAATCAATAAGAGTTCTTTATCCATATATGACTTAAAAGAAGAATTTATAAAAAAATTGCCAAGCTATGAAATGATAATTAATCAGGCTGGAGATATGCTAGATGTTTATGAAATTCACTTTAAAGAAGCTAACGTAATTTTAGAAATTAGACAAAGCGGTAAGATCACTCTATAGAATATTTATTAAATTAAAATGATCCATATTAATTTTTATAATATGGATCATTTTATATTTTCATTCTTTATCTAGTTTTATTATTCTTCTACTACTTCAAAGTCATCCTTACCTACACCACAAATAGGACAAACCCAATCATCTGGAATATCTTCAAATGCAGTTCCTGGTGCTATACCGCTATCAGGATCTCCTTCTGTTGGATCATAAATGTAGCCACATGGAATACATATATATTTTTTCATAAACTTATCCTCCTCTTTATAATATTTTTTTATTTATCTAAAGCTAATGCTTTGATACAAACCAATATTAATTCCCTCATAAAGTCTTACTCTTCTATAGTATGCTTATAATCATATATTATTATTTTTCAAATTTTTAGATTTATATGTATTAATTACTAACTTATTAACACATATTATATCATATATCTATTGCTATTCTCCATACTTTCATTCCTATAACAAATTAAATCTAATTTATTAATCTCTCAATATTGAAATATATAATAAAATAATTTTATCATTAAAACGTTTTTTTAATAAATTGTCACCATAATATATATTTCTCATTATTAAATAGAAATATTATGACTTCCTAATATTCATTTAATATAAAAAATTAATTGATGTCTTTATATATCAATATTAAATTTGACTATATAAATAACATATGTTACTATTAACCTATGTTATTTATAGAAGAGGTGCTGTTATGTCAATTAAATTTGCAATACTAGGTATATTGAGTTGGAAACCATCAACAGGATATGAATTGAAAAAAATTTTTGAAGAATCTTCTTTTTTGTATTGGTCTGGTAATAATAATCAAATTTACAAAGCTCTTATTAAGATGGAAGATGAATATCTTGTTACTAGTGAAATAATACATCAAGATAACTCTCCTTCAAAAAAAATATATACTATAACTGAAGAAGGTCTTAAAGAATTAAAAGAATGGATTTCATCATCACCAGAAGCCCCTGAGATTAAAAAGACTCTTTTAGTTCAACTTGCATGGGCAGATCTATTAAAGGATCAAGAATTAGATGAACTTCTCTTAAAATATGAAAATGAACTGAAAGTACAGTTAGTGATGGAAATTGAGAAAAACAAACGAGCTCTTTATTCTCCCAATAGAAGTACTAGAGAAAAATTACTATGGGAGATGATATCAGAAAATATTATTTCAACTTATAACAATGAATTAAATTGGATTAATGAAACTCGTAAAAAATTATTTGAAAATAATATTATAAAGGAGAAAGAAAAAATGAACTATAAAATTATAGATTTAAATGATAAAAAATATATAGAATTGTTTTCTGCTACTACACCTTTAAGTACAGAAAATGATGCTCTTGATTTGTTGAGCTTATGTTGGGAGCATGAAGCATGTGCACTTATGATTCATTATGAAGCCTTATCAGAAGATTTCTTTAAACTGAAAACTAAAGTGGCTGGTAATATTATTCAAAAGTTTATAAACTATAATCTAAAATCTGTCGCTGTTATACCTGATGAAATCATCCAAAAGGGTAGATTTAGAGAAATGGCCCTGGAAGTAAATAAAGGAAATCATTTTAGAATGTATGGAAATAAAGAAGAAGCTGAAGAATGGCTTTTGAAATCTGTTTAAAGGAAAAATAGTAGATAGATTTAATATTATGCAAAATCTATCTACTGTCTCTCTTTATTTAAAATATTATCTTCTAAAATTAATCTTTTTTCTTGTCACTAAAATAGCTCCTCCACAAAGTACACAAATGGAGATTATTACTGCAGGTAATACTAATCTACTAGATTTAGTCTTATCTTCACTAATTGCTGTTGTTGCATAAAGTTCAGCGTCATAAGAAACTTCTTGACCATCCATTATTGTTACTTGTTGCCCCTCTACAACTTTAACCATATCTCTACCTAAAATACTATATAGATATTCAGCATTTTCTTCATTATAAGGAATAATTCCTACCTCAACATGATCTTTAAAAGGTGCTGTATGTGTAACTTCAAATCCCTTTTCTAAAATTTTATCTTTGAATTGTTCAAACACATATTGGTTAATCTCTACTTGTTTATTTAGTACCACCTCATTAGGTTCCTCCTCTAGAACCACTGCACTTGACACAGAATTATCGGGTGAATTTGTAGCTGTACCCACTGTCACAACTTGTTTACTTTCAACAATTTTAACTAAATCATTACCAAAAGCATTATATAGATATTCCGCATTTTCTTCACTATACGGCATTATTCCAATCTCAATAAAGTTACCAACAACTCCAGTGGTTATAACCTTGAACCCCTTGTCAGAAATTTCACCAGCCTGTTCTTCAAAAACAAACTTATCAATTTGTTTTTGTTTCTCAATCAAGTTATTTGCAACAGCTGATTGTGGTTCTTGTGCCTCAGTTTGTTGTCCTTCATTTGTATAAGCTAAAGCTACAGTTGATGAAAACATTGATATAGCTATTCCGATAACTAAAGTCTTAATAAATTTTAATTTTTTCATAAATTTTACCTCCAATATTTTTTATCATTTCATTGATCTTGCAATCTTAATAGCATCCTCTTGTGTTATTAATCCTGTAACGGAGTAATTAATCCCATCTTTAGACCAATACAATTCTGTATTTATAGTATCTTCATATTTGTTACTTATTAATATATTTTCCTTTAATAATCCTATTGTTCCATTAATATCAACTTTCTCATAATTAACAAATTCATTTTCAATTTGAATCTTTTCTTGTATAATCAAAAAAAACTTATTTTCTAAAAAATAATTAATAATAATTTTGGATGCATTTCCTTCTTCAAAGCCTGATGCAGTAATTTCTTCAATATTATAATCTTCTGGAATATAAGTAGGTATAAGAAAAGCATTTCCAAAATTTCTTTTCGCGTTATCAAAAGTATCTATAGTCCAGGATTTTTCCTCAGTATTTAATATATTTATGTTGGAATCTCCTGGAGATAATTCAGTTTCACCGCCACTACTACTAATATTAGTATAAGAATCTTCAGTTTGGATTTTGGGATTTTTTAGTGGCAGAATATTATATATATTTAATATTCCAATTATCAGGAGAAAACACGCAGCTGGCATCAGTAATTTACTTATTGGAATATGATTCTTCTTCAAACTTTTTTCTAAAGTCTTTCTTTTAAGATTTTCATCAACTTTTATATCTTTCATGATATCATTTGCTATATTTTTAAAGTCCCTCATTTTATCCATCCCAATCACTCCTCCCTCCTAACTTCGTTTTAAGTATCTCTCTTGCTCTGTGTAATCTGCTTCTTACAGTTCCTTCAGCCACATTCAAAATCCTACTTATTTCAGTTGTATTATAGTTATGGTAGTAATAAAGTATGATAACTTCTTTAAATCGATATGATAAAGCCATTACTTCTTCGAATAAGATTTTATTCTCTTCTTCTTTAATAATTCTATTATCAATTCCAATAATTATATTTTTCTCTTTTAATTTATCAGTAAGTAGCACCCTCTTTAGCCATGAACTACGTAACATATCTTTGCATACATTAATTGTTATTCTAATAATCCATGTTTTTTCACTGCTCTCACCCTTAAAATTTTCAAATTTATTGAAAACCCTAATAAACACTTCTTGGAAAGCATCCTCAGCATTCTGTAAATCTTTAAGATACATATATGATGTTCTCAATACATCATCACCATAATGATCCATTAATCTTTGAATTTCTTTTTCTATATCATGTCCTATAACCGATTTATTCTCCTTTGGTACCGAAAGGGAATCCATAAGTTACCTCCTTTCTTATGGTGCTTACATTTATTAGACGTATCAAATTGTCCTTACGCTCCCAATTTATAATTTTTATTTTATATAACAACATTAATTTTAAAAGGATATTAGTAAATATTTATATATTTATTTAATTATAAGGTTTGCAGTCAATATTTTATTTTTCTTTATAACATGATTTTATTTATGTAAAAAATAATAGTGCAACAGAATAAATATTATTCTATTGCACTATTATTATATAGATACTATTTTTTTAATAAAGCTTTCAGCTTCACTTAAATCTTTATAATTTGGATGTCCTTGTGCAAACTTACTCATGAATTCAAAAATTTTATTATCACTAAAATCTTTGCTAATAAAACTTCCCTTACAAGCAAAGCTACCCTTACACTTTGCTCCCTTTAATTCTAAAAGCCTGATTAATTTTTTATTATAAAACCTTTTACCAACTCCACTTGTTGAGAATACAAAAGTACTTTTTCCTTTTAAGCTCAACCTTTCAACACAACTAAATAATTGTGAAGCCATTCTTTCTTTATAGACTCCAGAGCCGAACCCAATCAAATCATAATTATCAATTATAATATCTTTAGATTCCTTTAAATTTATTAATTCAGCATTTATTTCCTTTGCAAATACTTTCGCAATTTTCTCAGTATGATTTTTGTACGCAGAACAATATATAATTACAGATTTCATAAATTATATTTCCTCCATCTAAATAAATTGTACCTTACATTATACCCTCAATTCTTTAATTATAGACTTTATTAAATATCTAATTCACATCCTTAGATAGGAATTTTTTATAAGTTGTATCTATAAGAATAGCACCAAGTGGAGCAGTAATCATAATAGATAGAACCGCTACAGTCAGTACAATATTACCACAAGGTAAATTCATAGCTAATGGCAACCCACCAATAGCCGCTTGTACTGTAGCCTTAGGCATATAAGCAATGGCTGTAAAAACTCTCTCTTTTTTATTGAGTTTAGTATTAATAAGACAAACAAAAACTCCTATCATACGGAATAATAAGACTCCAAAAATAAGTAAAATTGATAGTATTCCTGCATTTAATGCATAACTAATATTAACTATTGATCCTACAAGAACGAAAAGAAGTACCTCCGCTCCAACCCATAGCTTTGAGAATTTATTTGAAAGACGTTGTGAAGTTTCATAATTCTTTTGGTGAAGCGTTGCTCCCAGTGCCATTACTGCAAGTAAACCTGAAAATCCAATTGTACCCGTCATCATATGCTCTAAAGTAATAAGTAAAAACGAAATTGAAAGAATAGTTATTACTTTTCCAGTATCTCTAATATGAAATTTAGAGAATAATAGTGATAAAAATAATCCTGTTACCACTCCACCTAGTAACCCTAAAATTATTGATGTAGGTATAGTTAGAAAATGTGCTGCTGTAATAGCCCCACCTTGTGCTAGTCCGGTAAAAGCTGTGAAAAGAACTATAACAAATACATCATCTACAGAAGCTCCGGCCATTATCATTTGTGGAATACTCTTGCTTGTTCCATATTCATTTTCCATCAGTTTAAGCATTTTGGGTACAATTACTGCTGGAGAAACTGCCGCTATAACCGTTCCCATTATGGCAGCATCTAATATAGTTATTCCCAGAAGCATAGGTGCCAGAATTAACATCCCTATTATCTCAAAGCAAGCAGGTACAAAACACATTAAAATAGCTGGCCTCCCAACCTTTTTTAGGTCTTTAATATCAAGATTAAGTCCTGCTCTAGTTAAGATAATAACTAAAGCTATTTGCCTTAATTCTGTAGAAATATTCAAAATTGTAGGGTCAAGTAAATTCAATACATATGGCCCAAGTAAAATACCAGTTGTTAGCATTCCAAGTAACTTTGGAAGTCTTAATGTCTCAAAAATTTTTCCTAGCACCATTCCACTTAGGAATAATAATGCAAGTGATAATAGCATATACATCTCTCCTATCTTTTTTAAAGTAATAAATACAGTCATAGATAAATTTTTTATAATTTCTTAAAGGAATAAAAAAAGCCAATGATTCTGCGATTTTAAATCACAGAAGTCATCAGCTTTACACGCGGTTTAGGTCTTAACCAAGGGAGAACTTCATTCCCATAAAATATAATACATTATTTAAATGAATTTATCAATATATAAAGACATTATATTATTAATTTTCTTTACATCTACATAATAAATCCTGCTACTAACGTAGCTAATACAATCAACGGTGCTGGTATCTTTTTGGTGAATAAAAGTACTATAGTAATTAGCATAACAATAATATTATCAATTCTAAATCCACTCTTCTGCATTAGAATTATTGCAGAAACAGTAATTAATCCACCAGCAACAGCAGTAATCCCCTTTAAGGATATTTTGATTCCTCTAATTTTCTTTAAGTTTTCCCATATAGGATATATAAAATAAATTAAAAGAAGTCCTGGTAGAAATATTCCAATGCCACCTGCAACAGCACCTAGAACTTGTGTTAGCACACTGCCCCCCCTAGCTGCCATTCCACCTGCATATGAACTGAAACTAAACATTGGTCCAGGTAACCCCTGCACAAGTCCGAATCCAGTTAAAAACTCTTGATTTGTCATATACTGATTTACTTCAACTAATTCACTATACATAAGTGGCACCACCACTTGTCCTCCTCCAATAACCAAGTAACCATATCGGTAAAAACTTTCAAATAAATGAATTATTTTGTTATCCCATATAATAGTTAAAAGAAGGCTTCCTATTGCAAAAGTTACAAATAAAATCAAGTATATCCAAGGAGGACTTATTTTCACACGATTCCATAGATTTTTCTCTTTTGAGGTAATAACGCTAACAATTCCACCTAAAATTAAAACTAATGGATATATCCAAGGTTCTCGAATGAAATAAGTGGTTATTCCTCCAACTATTAATAGCATTAAAGTAATTTTGTCCGTTACAACTTTACTCCCTATTCGATATGCCGCTACAATTATGAATCCTACTGCCATTGGTCCAATATATCGCAATCCTTCTTGAGATAAATTCACATTTCCTAGAAATTGACTTAAAAATGAAAGCAAAGTCATCAAAGTAAGTACAGGTAAAGCCCATACTAGCATAGTTAGAAGCGCCAGCAATGGTCCTCCAATTTTATACCCAATAGCTACAATAGTTTGTGTACTACTTGGTCCTGGCAAAATTCCAGTTAAAGCAATAAGCTCAACTAACTCTTCTTCATTCAGATATTTTTTCTTTACAACCATTTGATCTGTAAAAACACCATAATGCGCTTCTGGTCCTCCGTATGCTCCTAAAGAGCAAATGAATACATCTTTTAGAAATGTTCTCCATAAAACAGTATTTTTATTTTCTCTTTCTTTTTTCATAACGAAACTCTCCTTTCATACAAAATTGTCATATTGTAAACTTAAGATAACCCAGTATATATCTTATTACTATAGATAATAACCTACGGCTAAAGACGATACTCCTATCTCATACAAAGTAAAACTATAAAATAAAATCATTATCCCATAGATAAACTGTGTATGAAACTTATATCTTGAGTTTGAATTTTTCTTATCTTTTATAAATACATTGAAATTAGTAATAAATATACCATAAGAACTTGTAATAAAAAATATTTGATGTTATAATTATATCATATTCCGATATCGGTTTTCGATATACACATTATACATTAGAGGTGAACAAAAATGCAAGATAAAATTTTAAGAAAATTTTTTCTAGGATTTATTCAAATCCATATACTTCATCATGCAAAGAAAGATCCTTTCTACGGTTCTTGGATGATAGAAGAACTTAGTGAACATGGGTATGATATGAGTCCAGGAACTTTATATCCCCTCCTTCACAATATGGAATCAACTGGACTCTTAGAAAAAGATGAAAAATTAGTAGATGGGAAAATTAGAAAATACTATAAAATAACTGATCAAGGTGTTGAAGTTTTAGATGAGGCTAGAAAAAAAGCTTATGAATTATTCAAAGAAATAAAATATTAATGAAATAAAAATGTGAAAAAATATGCTACATACAACTATATAAAAAGGGTTATTATATCAATAACCTTTTTATATAATCTATCTTGATTTATAAGTAACTGTACTTGACATAAGTATAAGTTATAATTTTTTATATACTTTCATTGCAAACATATAAGAAACAACTATTATTCCTATACACCAAGCAAGGGCAATCCAGATGTCATTTTCTACAGATTGCTTTGCTAATAAATTACGAATAGCTTCTACGATAGGTGTTACAGGTTGATTTTCTGCAAAAGCACGTACTATTGAAGGCATTGTATCTGTTGGTACAAAAGCAGAACTTATAAATGGTAAAAAGATGATAGGGTAAGAGAATGCCCCTGCACCATCTGGTGTTTTAGCAGAAAGTCCAGCAATTATAGCAATCCAAGTCAAAGCAAATGTAAATATCCCAAGAATTCCAAATACAGCTATCCATTCTGAAATTCCTGCTGAAGAACGGAAGCCCATTAATAATGCAACAAGTATAATAACTACTACAGAAATTCCATTGGAAATTACTGAAGTTAATACATGTCCCCATAATACTGTAGAGCGAGCAATTGGCATAGAATTAAACCGCTCAAATATACCTCGTTCTTTATCCATAAACAACCTATATGATACATATGCAATACCACTCCCAATAGCCATTAACATTATCCCAGGTAATAAATAATTAATATAATTTTCTGTATCTGTTTTAATCGCACCACCAAATACATAAACAAATAATAACATCATAGCAATTGGTGTTATACAAACTGTAATAATTGTATCCATACTTCTAAAAATATGCCGCATAGAACGTCCAAACATGACACTCATATCTTTTAAGAAATGTTTATTTGTTAATTCCATTTATTTTTGCTCCTTTCTACCTATTATTGATAGGAATATTTCTTCTAATGTAGGTTCTTTCTCAACATATTCAACTTTCGCAGGCGGGAATAATTTTTTTAATCCTTCTAGTGTATCTAGAGCAATAATTTTTCCACCATGAAGAATAGCTATTTTATCTGCAAGTTGTTCTGCTTCTTCTAAGTATTGAGTCGTTAAGAATACTGTAGTCCCTGAATTGGTTAGCTCCTTTACAATCTTCCAAACTTCTAGACGTGCTTCAGGATCTAAACCTGTAGTTGGCTCATCTAGAAAAATAATCTTTGGATTTCCAACTAAACTCATTGCAATATCAATTCTTCTTTTCATACCTCCAGAATAAGTAGATACTCTTCGATCTGCAGCTTCTGACATACCAAAACGATTAATCAACTCATCTGCTATTGAATTTGGATTTTTAAGGTGTCTAAGCTTTGCTATCATTTGAAGATTTTCACGTCCAGTCAAAATCTCATCAATAGCGGCAAATTGACCAGTGAGACTGATAGAGCTTCTAATACCTACTGGATTTTTTTCAATATCAAAACCGTTAATTACAATACCTCCAGTATCTGCCTTAAGCAAAGTAGCCATAATTTTAATCATGGTTGTTTTACCAGCTCCATTAGAACCTAGCAATGCAAAAATCTCTCCCTGCTCCACTTCCAAATCTACTCCCTTAAGTACTTCTACATCTTTGTAAGACTTCTTTACGTCTTTAATTTGTATGATATTTTTTTTCATTTTCTTTTCCTCCTATTTAATATAGTAAATTTTCTTAAACTTAAGTTTAATTCTTTTGAGATAGCTTAATTGCTTATCATAAAAAGAGCCGATAACTGTGATTTCATTCACATGTTATCGGCTCTGCGTCTTAGCATCTGGCTCTTTAACAACTGATATATTCAGCTGTTTCACATTAATTATCATTTCTTGCTTACACTTGGGACAAAATAGCGGAAAATTTTTAAGTACTGTATCATAACCTATCTTGACTCTTGTTTTATTGCTACAAACCGGGCATAATATCCACTCATATTTATTCACTCTATCCCCCCCTTTTTCAATTTTATTCTTGATATCTATCATTTTAATACTTGCAAACATTAAGCTATTTTTTTAATCCTCAATCTTTGCAGGCAGTGTAGACTTCTTTCTTCATTAATTTTTCAATCATGATATTTCACTTTTACTTTATTCTACCTGTAGCCTTTCTCATTGCATTACTAACTTCTTTGTTAACAGATTCTTGATATATATCAGCGTAAGTTTTTGAATCTTTGATTAAATCATCACAAAAAGTTGCTACATCATTACCCGTAACTTCCAGTACTCCTTTCCCAATAAGGGCACCCTCTTCAAAAAGATCTACAATTCCAATAAGTAAATCTATCCCTTCACTTAGTTCAGCAGGCCCGACTTTATAAAGATATTTTTGAATTTCTTTATAAACAATCTGATAATCTTTTGGTAGGGATTTAACACGCTCTACGTGTGCTCGCCACTCTTTTTTATCTTTTATCATATCCTTTATTCCCATTTCATCCTCCTATTTACCTAATTTTTTAGCAATATTATTATTAAGTTGTTTTCGCCATTTATCTCTATAATAATTGGTCCCTTCTTCACCTACTAATGCTAAACAGAAACCTTTAATGTTATCACCTAAAGCCTCTTGTACACTTTGCCCATCAGAAGCTGTTTCTTCTAGTAGGCCAATCACACCCTCAAGAATTGGCATGAGATTGCGACCTGTGAAATCTGAGTGCTCCCAAAGATTAGCCTTAATCTTTTCCCATGCAGCTTGATAGTCAGATGGTAGCTTTTCAGCTCTTAATTCAAAAATTTTAAATTCTTTAGTCATGTCACTCCCTGTGATTTTTTCCCAAAAATTCATTATTTCTTCTCCTTTAATTCATTTATTTTTGATGATACAAATTCCCATCTTTCCCAGAACATTCTCAGTTCCTCACGTCCTGCATCATTCAGCTTAAAAAATTTTCGCGGAGGACCCATATCTGATGGTTTTTTTTCTATGTCTACCAGTTTATTCTTCTCTAGCCTCACTAAAATGGTATAAACTGTCCCATCAACAATATCTGAAAATCCTAATGTATTTAACCTTCGCGTAATCTCGTAACCGTAGGTTTCCTCATGATTTATTATTTCAAGGACGCAGCCTTCTAGTACCCCCTTTAACATTTCTGTTATATTTTCCAAATAGTTCACCTCTTTACTATCTAGTAATACTGATATTCTGTATTACTTACTACTACTATATAGTAACACTAAGTAGTTAAAGTGTCAATTGCTATATTTCATTTATTATACAAATTTATAATATGAGATCAGTACTTTTATATGATTAAATACTGTTAACATTGTTAGCCCTAGATCAAAAAATTAAAGTTCACCCTCTTTAACGTTAAACCATATATTATAATCATGAATTTTATAAAATTGGAGGTTTTATGGTATGTGCACAGCTATTACTTTGCAATCCTTACAAAAAGAGAACTTCTTTGGAAGAACCATGGATTTTTCCTATCCTATTAAACCTGGAATTTATATAATACCTAAAAATTATGAATGGCATAGCCTTATAACAATGAAAAAATATATTGATAACTATAGTTTCATCTGTATGGGACAAGAAACCAATGGTATATTGGGCTTTTTTGATGGTGTCAATGAACAAGGCTTTGCTGCTGCTGTTTTATATTTTGCAGGTTATGCTTATTATGATTCAGACATAAATAATAAAGAACAGATTGCGTCTTTAGATTTTCTACATTACATTTTAGGATGTTGTAAATCTGTGGATGATTTAAAGACCTTATCAGAAAACATTAATATTGTAGGTGTACCAGATCCAGTTACACAAGCAATTGCTCCCTTACATTGGATTGCTACGGATAGAAGTGGTAAATCTATTATTATTGAACAAACTGAAAGAGGTCTTGAGATAATTGATAACCCTATAGGAGTGATGTCGAATAGCCCTGATTTTCAATGGCATATGACTAATCTAAGAAATTATATGAATGTATCAACCACTCAACAAAATGAAGTTTATTGGGAAAATGTATCATTAACTCCCTTTGGTCAGGCTTCAGGAACCGTGAATCTCCCTGGAGGCTTCACCTCTCCTGAGCGCTTTGTTCGCACATCATTTATAAAAACACATGTACCAGTTCCAAAAGATTCTTCTGAAGCACTTATTACATGTTTTCATATTATGAATAGCGTTTTTATTCCTAAGGGAATTGTTTTAACTGATAGAGGTACTTATGATTATACAAAATATATTTCTTTTATGAATACTAATACATGTGAATATTATTTTAAAACCTATGAATGCAATCAAATCATAAGGGCAAGTCTTTCTGACTATTATAAGCTTAGTAATCAACCAATCTTTCTTGGAAACATTGTATTTTCTCCATGAGTTGAATCTTCTAAATCCCCATACAATTCGATATTTTTTGTAGTAAAAAAGTCGAGCATCATAAAATATACTTTGGTATTATATATACATGAAAGGAGCGGGATAATGTTAAAGGAATTAAATCATGTGATTGACTACATTGAAGATCATATAACAGATGATAACCTATCTCTTGAAATAATTTCTGAATACGCTGGAGTTTCTGACTATCACTTTAGAAAGATATTTCTTTATCTTTCAGGATTAACTCTTAATGAATATATAAAGAACAGAAAATTATCAGAAGCAAATAAGGATTTATTAAAAGGAGAGAAAGTAACAGATGTTGCTTTGAAATATGGTTATCAATCAATGGATGGCTTTACTAGAGCTTTTAAAAAATGGAGTGGTTTTTTACCATCAGATGTAATAAAAAAAGGCATAAGTAAATCATTTCCCAAACTATCATTTGTAATAACTGTTAAGGGAGGAATTTCTATGGAATTTAGAATTGAAGACAAACCAGAATTTAATTTAGTAGGTGTAAGCAAACGTGTTCCTATGCAATTTGAAGGTGTAAATAACGAAATTGTAAAGCTTGCACAGAGCATAACAGACGAACAAAGAAAAGAGATGCATTCTCTTCAAAATATTGAGCCTTATGAAATAATTAATGCTTCTTATGAGGCTGATGCAAATTTCTTAAAAGAAGAAGGAGATTTAACTCATCTCATAGGTGTTTTAACCACTGAAAATGAAGTAAGTAATCTACTAGAAAAGGTGCAAGTCAAAGCCTGTACTTGGGCTATATTCCCAAACGAAGGAGCATTTCCTTCTACTTTGCAAGAAACAATGGCAAAAATTTATTCAGAATGGCTTCCTTCTTCTAATTACGAATTAATCAATGCTCCTACTTTTTCCTTTACTAAAATGAATGGGAATAAAAAGGATTATGCTTACAGTGAAGTTTGGATTCCTGTTGCGAAAAAATAGATACTAAAAGCATACAAACAATTCTATTCACCGTAATTATATTTATTACTTTGTCTTTCTAAGAATTATTAAAAATATCATAAGATACGGTGGTATAGATATAGAGCCGATGACCTACGAGAATATATAACGTACTTATCGGCTCATTATATACTCTTTTGTGTAACAATATCATCAAGGTACTATAATTTTTATTCACTATTTTTACACATTTTGAATATTGATCTTATAGTTCCAACACTGAACCAGTATGAATATAAGTAATCCTCTCTCCCATAACTTCTCTTAATATCTCATATGCCTTTCTTCCAGTGCAGTGAGCTGTATACACTCTCTCAATGTTAAATTCCACCATATTAACTGCAAGACTTTTTATGAACTGTTTAGTTTCCCCAAGTCTATTTTTAAATGGGATACCCATTAAGTGAAATCCCCCTACCACTGTATGGATGGATATTGCCGGGAAAAAACTTTTTGCATGCTCTACCATATTTGATATCCCATTATGGCTACAGCCTGTAAAAATCTCCAGCCTATCATTATTATTTATAACAAGAGAGATTTCATGATTAAAATTATCTCTTTCAAAATTATCATCTCTTCTTACAATGAGTTGCTTGCTGGAACTACCTAATGGAAATGAACGTTCTATAGAATTAGGTATAATATAAATACTCTCTGTTATCTCACAAAAATCATTTACAAACACAATTCTATTCTCATACTTTCTGAAAACTTCTTTTGGAATACTTACTTCTCTCTTAATTAATGATACCTTAACATAGTATCTATTTTTTGAATTCTCACTCATATATACTTTAGCCTTCTTATTTATCTCTAGAAATCTTATTAACCCACCAGCATGATCTAAATGAGCATGGGATATTACCACAAAATCAACATCCTTTATCTTAATTCCCATGTTCTCAGCATTTTCTAGAAACATTCCAGTTGCTCCTGTATCAAACAAAATATTTTTCCCAAAATAATTTATGTGCAAAGATAATCCATGCTCATGTTTTAAATTTTTATTACAACTCTCATTTTCAATTAGTACACTTACCTTCAAATTCTATACCTCACTTCTTAAGAATTATTATTCTATACATACCACCTAATATACTTCTTTTTTCCTCCATAACACTTAGCTTGATATTGCCAAGTATATCAAAAAATCTTCTATTTATATCCGTACCTAAATATGATGTCACTTTATTTAATACTCTCCTTATAAAATTAGGATTTGACTTGTCATCCAGAAATTTATCAAATACAGCAATTGTACCATCGTCTCTCAAAACCCTATAAGCTTCGCTTAAACATTTATGTCCATCAGGAATAACAGATAATATTAAATTTAATACTACTACATCAAAGCTTTTATCCTCAAAGTCTAGCTTTTGACCATCCATATTCAATATTTGAATATCATTAAGATTTAATTTTTTTGCTTTCTTCCGAGCAATATCAAGCATCTCATCAGTTATGTCCACTCCAACGATTTCTAACCCTTTTGGAATGAACTTCAAATCTTCTCCCGTTCCGATACCAATAAATAAAACCCTATCACCAGCTTTTAGGTTTAGCATAGAAATTTCAAGTTCTCTCTGCTTATTAATATAATCACTGCCGAAAAACTTGTCATACATGCCTGCCCACCGACGATATATTTTCTTATTTTTTATATTATTCATTTTGCTCAGCTCCTACTCCTAAATTTATAATTATAATCTTGTTATTAAGAAACTCATTTGGTATAAACAGTATTAGATAAGTCTTCTTTAGGTATGTCCACTTCCACTTTATTAAGGCCTATCTTCATATAACGCTATAACTACAAATTTAAATATTATTTGTTCCATGAGAGTTGCTTCTATATATTTATAAATACAACATATGAATATGTGATCATATGTTCATTATATGATTGCTTGTTATATTTTGTCAATATAAATACAGCATATTACTATGATTTAGTAGATAGCGATGAATCATAAAAAAGTTTTACTATTTTTTAAAATATTGATATAAAACAAAAATCATAGACGTAAAGTATTACAATTACTCTATTTTTTATAATAAAACCCATGTTGATGAAACCATATCACCAACATGAGTCATTAAATTTCAGTAGTTACTATGAACTTTATCAACTTTTATTATATGTCTTATACTTGAGTTTTTAGATTGAAATTTTTATATTCCAAGAAAAATCGATGCTAGCCAGAAGTACAGTATAAGTGCAGCTGTATCTACAATTGTAGTAATTAGAGGACTTGCCATAATAGCTGGATCTAGTTTTAGCTTTCTTGCCCCTAATGGTAGTGCTGCTCCTACAATTTTAGCAAGCACCACTGTTAAAAACATAGTGATTGTTACTACTATTCCAACATTAATATCTACTCTATCAAATATTAAAATTCTTATAAAATTTATACCCGATAATGCCGCTCCTACTAAAAGGCTTACTCTTAATTCTTTCCATAAAATCTTTAAAATGTCCTTTGGCTCTATATCTCCAAGGGCGAGCCCTCTTATGATAAGAGTTGCAGACTGTGAACCAGCATTCCCACCGGTATCCATAATCATTGGAATAAAGGCTGCAAGTATAACTACAGACTGAAGTACATCCTCAAACCTTCTTATTATAGCCCCTGTAAAAGTTGCTGATACCATTAAGATTACAAGCCAGGTTATCCTTTGCTTTGCAAGATATACTATTCTACTCTCTAAGTATTTTTCTTCTGAGGGACTCATAGCAGCCATCTTTTGAAAGTCTTCAGTATTCTCCTGGTCTATTACATCTACAATATCATCTATCGTGATAATTCCAGTAAGTCTTTTTTCATTATCAACTACAGGAAGTACAATTAAATCATATTTTTTGAATATAGACGCGACTTCTTCCTGATCGTATGTTGTATTCACACTGATTACGTCTTTATTCATTATATCTTTAATAATTATATCTCTATCTGAAAGAATCAATCTTTTTAAAGAAACTATTCCTTCAAGTTTTCTACTATTATTAGTTATATAGCAAGTATATATTGTCTCTTTATCCGGAGCTGTCTTCTTTATATGCTCAAGAGCCTGATATACCTTCATCTCTTTTCTAAGCTCTACATATTCAATTGTCATAAGACTCCCAGCAGAGTTTTCAGGATAATTTAAAAACTGATTAATAAGGGTTCTTTCCTCATCTTTTGTGTTCTTTAGAATATTCTTTACAATATTAGCAGGCATTTCTTCAAGCATATCAACAAGATCATCAAAGTAAAGCTTATCTATTATATTTTTCATTTCCACATCGGTTATTGCTTCAATAATTGCCATCTGCTGCTCATTTGAAAGGTATGAAAACACCTCTACCGCTACGTCTTTTGGTAGAATTCTAAAAAAAATAAGTGCATTATTAATATCTAGTTCTTCTAATATATCTCCAATATGGACTGAATTCCATTCATGTATAACCTGTTTTATTTCAGAGTACTTTCCGCATTTAATTAATTCCTGAATTGTTAAGACTTCTTTCTTTTCATTCATCTTCTATTCCTCCTCTATTTCATTATTCCCATATTATCGACATAATAATTCACAGCATTATTCCTATAGAAAGGTGATCTCATGCTAATATCTTGGACATAAAAAATCCCCCAAACTTATTAGTCTGAGGGAATATAAACCATAACTTAATATTTACTTAAATGTTTACAAAATATTTAATATCACATATCTTTCTCTATATGTTCTTATGAAATGACTTTCTTTAATAGCTGCGAATGTAGCCACAATAACATTTAAAACTATTTCTTATAATGCATTATTATTTATTCTGGTCATGGTTGAGCTATATCCACCACCATCAGGATAGACCCAAGCTCCTTCATTTATATTTCCATCTTCACTAAATTTCCCTTTATAATATGCTGGTGAACCTTTTTCACCACCCCATATTATTAACATATCATTTTCTATTTCATAAGTATAATCAAGTGTATTTCCAGCATTGTCGTAAAATCTTGATTTAACATGTTCACTTGGTAATTCTCCAAATTTACGCTCAAAGCCTATAATTTCTATACCCTTCACAATTTGCCCATATTGTTCAAGCTCCACCTTTTGAATTAAAAAATATCCGCCTGCCATCCAATCATAAGTAACTTCTCCTTTTACCTCTGGTCCAGACACACTCCAAGTGCCAACTAATCTATCAAAAACTTTTAACCTTACATCTGGCTCTGGAATTTGAAATTCCAGAAAATCCATATCTTCATTCATCGTTCTTCCTCCACTTCTAAATATTTATTATTTCATATTATCCTTCAACTGCCAATAACATACCTTAGGTGATATAATTTTTTCTTCTTTCTTTAATCTTGCCATGATTTTATCAACTTCTTTTCTTTCTAAGCCAGTACCAATAGCAATTTGACTAGCACTAGCAGGTTTCTGACTCTTTTTAAAATAATCTAATACTACATCATAGTTTTCCATTTCTTTTCCTCCTTTCAATTTTTTACAGGCGTTAAGATAAAAATTTTTACCTCAATTTACATATTGGAAATTGAATTTCGGTTTGATATTTATTTGAATTTTCTTCATTGCCTGGATGTCTTATGCTATATGCTCGTTCACTTCCTATTATCTTATAACCATTTTCTTCAATCCATTTTGCTAGATGTGCTTCACCTTCAGGAAGTATCTCCTCATAGGAACCATTACAAACAACTGTAGCTGCATTAGGTATACACTCTAGCTCTTTAAATTGGAATTCACCATAACTATCTTTTAATTCTTTCACTATAATAGCTACTTCAATATCTACACATTCTTCCTTATGCTCTAACTCATGATATATTGATATTACCTGGTCTTCGATAATAGAGTAATAGTTATTCCTGTCAATAAACAAGTATAATTCTCTCCAAAGGTCTTCTTGATAACTATAATCAGGAACTACTTTTCTCAAAGATACTACCTTAATTTCAGATATCTTTTTTAGAACAATATCTTGGCAAGTCAAAGTGAAATTTCCTTTTTTTACACGTTCTAGAATTGACGACAACTTAGCTATCTTCTTTTTCTCTTCCTTTATGCTAGCGTAAATCTCCTTTGATTTGTTATGAAGAACTTCTTCAATATCATCTTTTTCATCAAAACTATCTATTATAGAAGTAATTTCACTAATAGAAAAACCCATTTCCTTAAGAGCAATAACTCTGTGTATTAATGGGATTTGAGCTGCACTATATAGACGATATCCGTTAACCTTATCAATTTCTGCTGGGTAAAACAATCCACATTTCTCATAATGTCTTAACATTCGAGGAGATACTCGAACGATTTGTGAAAATTCACCTATACGAAACATATTATCCCTCCTGTTCTTCTTGCTTACAATTAAAGTATAAACTTTGACATCATGTCAAGGTCAAGCATTAATAAAAAAAACCTTTCCTAACTAAAAGTCTTGGAAAAGGTATAAGTATCATTATAGAAATTTAATACAAAAGAATTATTCTAATAATCACCTCATGTTTATTTTTACATTTAAACTATAATACCTCTAAGATTGCAATTCAATGATTTACCAGTAAATTTTCATCCTTTATAATAAATAATACTCTTCTCATTCTTTGTCAATATTCTTTCAGTAGTATATGCAATAACTGCAATTCCTGGAATATCAATTAAGAATCTTGTGAGCATAAATTTCCACCCCATAGCTGATGCTTCAAAAAGTAACATTGGAATTTTTGTAGTTGACCATGCACCATAGGACCTATACTTCCACCAATCAACATTCCAAGCCAGCCAGATTCTTGTCTTTTTCTTATCCTTTAAATAAGATATAATCAATAGTACCATAACTAATATATACATAATATAACTACCCAAGTTCCAGCCTCCTAATACTATTATTTATCTTCATCTCTTAAAAAGACAACTGTCTTTCGATAGTTGCCTTTTGACTTTTCTAACAACTAATGATTACAATCATGATGATTGCAGCTATTATTTATAGAAAACTCTTTTAGTTCATTTCTTTTTAATTGTTCAATATTCTTCATAACTGTTTCATTTGAAACCATATAGGCCCTAACTCCTTGACTACTAAGTTTCATCAATTATCTTCATTTGTTCATTCTCTGAATCATAGATTAAGAAAAATGGAGCAGTACCAAAATGGTTGTAGGCAATACTGTCAAGCCCCTTGTTTTTTTCAATAGGAATACATACTTTCATATTCTTGCTCCTTTCAATTTTTATTTTTTTTGCAACATCTATTTTTATCTGCTTTACATGTTGCTCTACACTCATTGGGCATACTTATACCTAACTTACAACTGTTCATTGAATGATCTTTATTAATTTGCTCAATAAACTTCATTAACTCTAAAAGTATTGGTTCTTGTAAATCATAATGGACATAATAACCAACCTTAACACCAACAATAATGCCCGCTTCTTTTAAAATTTTAATATGCTGTGATACTGCTGCTTCAGAAATATCTAGATGTTTTGCTATTCCTTTAGCACATATTCTTCTTCTTGAAAGTATAATTAATATTTTTAATCTTGTTTCATCAGCAAGTGCCTTAAACATCTGAACTGTTTGATCCATTATTTACTCCTTCGTTCTAATTAAGTATTTGCTTAACTAAATAGTAGTGCACTTAATTGTAATTGTCAAGTATACAATTGGTATTAAATTATAATTTTTAAAACTCATAAATACAAATGCTTATTGAATCACTCAAAGCATTTTTAACTCTGCCATGTTCTAATATAAATACTTTAAATAAAATCCCCTGAAACTATTCAATCTCAGGGGACATAAAGCGCAGTTAAATATTCATCTAAATTTCTTCAAAGCCTTTAATAGCAGCCTACTTCTTGTCTATCAATGCACCGTCTCCACATGTGTTTTAGTTATAAGACGATACTTACCCCCTGGGGCTATACTTTAGCGATATAAAGTTATTTATCCCAATTTTCTTGGCTCTCTTTTGTGGAACAGGTAACCGATTATATTCTACAAAACCTAATTTTTTATATAAATTTATAGCTGGTGTATTCGTGTCGGCAACCTCTTGAATTAAATACTGTCGGTAGGTCATATTTTTTATAATATATCTTATAATCTGTGATGCCACACCTTTCCCCCTGAATTCAGAGGCTGTTCCAACATATTCTATAGAGCCTGTTTCGGGAGAAGGATTTTCAAAAGGGCTTTCAAATTCTTTTTTTAAAACAATCGTTGCAATACTACCCTTGAAAAAGCCTAAGTACTTTTTCAGTTCTTTTTTATTTAATCTCACTGATAGTGTCCTACAGTCCGTACATGCAACCATTCCTACTATTTTATTATCAGTAACTGCAATATAAAATTGATCCAAAACAAACATATGAGCAAATGCTTTTGCTATTATACTTTTATCCTTTGAAAAATAGCCAAGCCATTGAGTAAATCCCTCAGCAAATATTTCGGACATTTGCAGCCTAACATCTAAATCTGATTTATCTGCTCGAATTATTGTAAACTTATAACCTTCATATATCATAAATTATTCTCCTTCCTTAAATAAAAAAGCAGTTATAACAGATGGTGATGGCATAATAAAACTATCATTTAATGTTATTTTCATCATCGCTAATCCTTGTATTGCCGAAAAGAAAAACTCCGCTAATTCATAGGCATTTCCAGGACGGAATTCACCAAGCCCCTGTCCTCTTTTAATAAGCTTAGCAGTAGCTTGAAGCATCTTGCCATCTAGCTCTATAATTTCCTTTTGCTTATGATTAGCTGCTCCTGACAAAAATGATTGTGCCATGAGAATTAATAGGTTTGCCAATTCTTCACCATTTATCATGTCGTTATAAACTTCGCAAACAAATTGATTGATTAACTTTTTAGGTGAATAATGCTGTTCGAATAAATCAGTAATATTTTTAATACCTATAAGTGCATATTCAACTAAATCACTAAATAATTCTTCTTTAGTCCTGTATTGTCGATATAAAAGTCCAATACTAATTCCAGCCAGATCAGCAATCTCCTGAACATTTGTAGAACCAAATCCCTTTTTAACAAACAACTTCATTGCTGCTGATTGAATTTTATCTCTAGTAGCTTTGCGCATTTCTTCAAACTGTTCTTTTGTGCGTGGCATAAATTCCCCTCCTTTTTTGAGTGAGTATATACTCATTATAAATCAATTTACACTTTTGTCAAATCAATTCTTCTATGAAAATGAGTTGTAATAAAATATAACACTTTGAACTAAACCTACTTGTAAGATACAGATGATAAAAGTTATATCCGATATGAAAATGCTTATTCAACCTTACTTATCGAACTTTCTCAAAAGCAGCAGTTTTCCACTATCTATATATACAATTCTGCAAAATTCGAACCTTATCACAAAATTATATAAATATTCATAAGGGTGTAGGCCCCCAATGAAAAATCCCCCCAAACTTTTTAGTCTGAGGGAACATAAAATATACTTCAATATTAACTTAAAAACCTTCAAAGACTTTGATATAAGTCTATTTTTGTATCATTTAAAAATAGTCTTGCAAATTTACCCTATTGAAGCCCTCATTTTTGCGTCTCTTTTTAAAATAGTCTCTCAAAAAATCCTACATAAAAATGTAGTACTAAATACCTTTTTTTAAGCACACCTTTTTTAAATTTTAAAATAGTCGTTCAAAAACTCTACTTAAATATTAATCTAAAACCCAATTAAAATCAACTATACCGCTTTTAACCAACTCCGCTACAGCAGCAAAGCTGCTACCTAGTTTTGGTACCTGCGGTGCTTTCGGCTTGGGTTTGGTATTTCATTGCTGAACCTAAAATAGGAGCCCCCTTGGAGCTCCTACCTCTAACCTTACATTTTCTTTTGGTTCTCTTTTGCTTTCTTAGTGATTAAACCTGCGAGACTTTTTTTGAAAAAGCAGTGGTTTATTTAAAATTGCGATGGTTTATTTAGTTGTTACATAGTAATATATACTCTTGCTTATCAATTCTATAAATGATACTCTACTCATATAATTTCACAATTTTATTTTTATTCCACTATTGCTTATTCTTTAACTAATTAAATTGAATATCTAGCATTTATCTTGAAGGAACATTGTTACACTTTTTAACTAAAATTTCTTTATCATTTTCAAAAGTACTTAAATACCCTTTATGAAATTTTTCATCACACCTATTAAGAACTTCTTGTATATATTCTAATGCTCCAGTATAATTACCCTTGATTTCTTCAATCTTACTTCTATATCTTAAATGCCAAATGTCATTTTCATCATAAACTTCATCTAATTCTATTTCTGCCATTTCTGCATTTCCACTGCTTATTAAACAATCTATTATTGATTTATATTCAAATTTATTTTTCACAAAAAATTTACCTTTATAATATTTCCAATAGTTAATAACACATTCTAATATATTTCCTACACTTTCTTTTGCTTGTATCCTTCTTTTAATCTCATAGCAATAAACATCTATCATAGCTTTAAGCACTCTTTTGTCACATTTTTTTAAATTGGGATGTTCAATATTTCTAAAACACTCTTTATAAAATTCTTTTTTATTGTAATATAAATTACTTGCTAAACTACCCATAATTAAGTATATATGTTCAAATATTTTATTATCAGAATATAATTTAAAATAATTTTCAATTAGATCAAAATTATCCCATAAACATAAATTTAAAATTTTATCTTCATTAAATGGTCTAGAAACTATTAATCTTATTATTTCTAAAAAAATAGACATTGGCATCTCTCTTAAATTACAATTTCTAAGTACCTCATAGACTTTATCTATATACTCTCCCTTTTTTTGAATTTCTTTAGTATTTAGTATAATCTGTCTATATGCTCTACATAATTGAAGAATAGATGAATATGCATTAGAGTCTAATAAAATAAGTTCTTCTAACAAACTTATCGATTTATCATAATCTCCAATCCAATTATAAAACTTAGCAATACGTTGAGTTATAAGTTCTTTAATTTCAAAATTCTCTATTTTTGATTTCTTATCTTCTAGAATTTCAATTTTTTCCAATACAGCTATTTTTCTAGCCTTTTTATCTTCAATACAACTTAACTCCATTTCATACTGTTCAGTTAAAAGTTTAACCTCATAATAACGACTTATTTCTGAATCTTTTAATATCTTTTTTATATCATTTATAACTGTTTCTTTTTCATGATAATTATTTATTGTAATATATGCATTATATATTACAACTTTATAATAAGTATTATTAACAACTTTTTCTAAATTATTTAAAAATTTATTATTATATCCACAAAATCTATAAAAAAATACATCTCTTTTTTTGATTTTATCTTCTAAATATTCTAATACTTTATCACTATATTGATTTATATAATTAATACTACTATTTTCCTTAGATACTATTGATTTTATAGAATCTATTATTATTGAATGCATATAATAATGTGATTCTTCATATTTAATGAAGTTTTTATTTATTAAATGTTGTATATCTGGTAATATTGTTTTTTTCAAAAAATCTGATTCAATAATATTAGAGTCAAATAAGCTCAAGAAATTATACAATTCTTTTGATTCATTATAATAACATCCTATTATCTTTTCGCAAATCTTTTGAGACGAAGAAATTTCCGAATCTTCTAAATTAACCAGTATATCTAATTCATTTTTTATATCAGTAAAAAATATACCATTTTCTGCTGTTAAGTAATTTCTTAAAATCTGCAATGTCATAGGATGTTTATCTACTGTTGCTAAAAATTCCTTAAACTCTTCCATTTGAAAAATTTCTTCTTTAAATAGTTCTTTAGCCTCTTCTAATGTCATATATTCAATTAATATTTTTTCTATTTTTCTAAAATCTGATTTTTCCTTAGAAATTATTATTAGCTTAGATTCTGTATTATTATTATTTCTGAATTGTTCACATATATTAGTAACTTTATCATTATAATTATCAACTACTACTAAAGTAGTATTGGTTTTAATAGTTTCTAATATATTTATAGGATTTTTTGACATAGTGGGAATATTATCCAAACTAATATTATCTTCATCATCACTACACGATATCCAATATTTTTTATAATTGTTTTTTTCACTCAAAACCATTTTTATCAATTCAGTTTTTCCAATACCACTAATTCCATATACTTGTATAATATCATTCTCATCAAGTTTATCAGAAATTTTATTTTTAATTTCTATTCTTTTAATATTATCTGCATCAGGTATAGGTATAGATTCTAAAAGCGTTACATTACTTTTAATATAATTATTATAAATATTAATATTTCCAGCTGCTTGATTATTGTTTGATCCATTGTCTATACTTTGCTGATATTGAGGTTTATTTATTAACATTAATATCCCCTCCAGCTTGATTATTGTTTGACCCATTACAAATTATTTGTTTAATTTCTTTTTCTCCTTTTTTATCATTTTTCTTTTTACATATACCTATTATTCCACCTAATATCATTACTCCTATTCCACTAAAAACCCACTCTATATGTTTCAAAATCTGTTCCATCATAAATATCCCCTCCCCAAAATTGTTTTCCAACCTTTTATTTGCATTTTATCTGTTAATTAAAAATAGATATCCATATATTAGCTTTATCATATTTTAATTTTATCTAACACATGCATTTATATGAATATCTATAAACGTATTAAATTATGTTAATTTAATACTGAATTCATCTCATCAAACCATTGTTTACTATGAATAACTCTATCCTTATGATACTTATTATTTAATATTTCTCCTTTAGTTAGCTTAGATATCTCTTCCCAGTCATGCTCTAATATATAAGTTGCATTATTAACTTGAGTACTCTCTAAAATATATATACTTTTTTCCTCAAAACCAACTATGAGATATCCACTAAATCCGCCATTACCAACTGCTACAAAATCAGGATTATACTTGAATATAGTTTCAAGTCTTTTTCTTATTACACCACTGTTTTTCCCTCTAGCTTGTCCTATAAATCCTTCTAATCTAGCCTTTCTTTGACTCCATGGCATCCTCCCCTTAGGTAATACTTCCCAATTTAACCTTTTCAAAGTTGGTTTTAAAATTCTATTTAAGTCGCCATCAACAATTTCACATTCTCCAAATACTTCAAGCATAAGATTTATTTCATGAATAATAAGTTTGCTATTACTTTCATTAAATATGATACTAGGCAAACATATTAGCTTGTCATCATTTTCATCTTTCATAATAACCATTTCAAGGCCTATTGGTTCTATTAAAGTTCTATGATATCTCTTCCTAGGAACATCTGTCCAATCTGTAACCTCCTCAGTATCTCCTCCTCCAATCCATTTTTTATATTTCCACTCTATCATAATATAATAAGTTTCTTTAGGTTTATCCCTATGTACAATATAACCTCCATCAGCATTGTACCTTGTTACTGACCCCATTTTACTTGGTAAAATAGATTCGCCTAACTCTATTTCATCTGTAAATCCTAGTTTTGAAAGAGTTTTTGCATCTACATTTTTAACTCTAACCACTGGAACCATATTGGTCCCCTCTTTTATTCCATTCAGTTTAGATAAATTTCTAATTCTTTTTTGTTTTAATATCATAATATTATTCTCCTTTCTTTACTTTGAATTTTACTTTGAACAACCTTGAATTTTATCCTGATTTAACACTCATTATAAATACCTCCTAAAAGGCATAAAAAAGTAAAGAATAATCCTATTGTAAGATTTTAATATTTATGATATAACTTTAAATAGTTGATTAAATAAGATCATTCTCTTAGGCCTCTAAAATGTTGCAGCATGTTAGAGGTTCTTTATTATGCAAAATATATTTTTAAAGTATAGTACTTTAAATTCCTATTAATTATTGATTTATAAGTTTGATAAATATATCATCAATATTTATATCCTCAATACTTATTCCTGAATCAAGTTTCATCTTAATTTCTTTATTTATTTTACTCATGATTTCTTCTTTGAGTTCTTCTTCTTTTGTTAATATATTTTTTCTTATTTCATCTGTTCTTTTTAAAAACTTATAATAATATTCCTCTTTAAACTCTAACTTATGTTGAGTATACTCATGCATAAATTTATAAAAGTTTGATAAAAATATTTTTTGCTCTTCGTCCCCTTCCTTGTATTCATAATGCCCATTCAATATCAAAAAATATTCTGATATTTTTGTAAATACCACTTGTTTCCTATAATCCCTAATAACCATATTTATAAACGAATATATTTTCTCATTATATCCCTCTAAATTCACATCTTCTTTCATAGCATCTACTATACTTATCATTAAGTCTGTACTCTCTGCTGGCAATTCAAAAGTTCCTAAAGCTTTATCTCTTTCTATTAAGTCATGATAATTCTCTAAACACTCTAAAAATTCTTCTTTTGAATCAAAATTATTTTTAAATAAATTATCAAATATGTAGTTATATTTGTCCTTAGAAATTTTAATACCATTTTCATATTGTTCAATATACGTATCAAGAGTAGGTCTTGATATCTCTAATAAATTGGCAAAATCCACTAATTTAATTCCCAACTCTTTAAGTTTTTCTTTAATCATTTTTTTCACCTCATATTAACTATACTATTATATTTGTAAAATGTAAAGTTAAATTTTACTTTTTTACTTCAATTCTTTTTTACTTTACATATAAAATAAACTTATACGAATATTTTTTCTTATAAGTTTACTTACTTATACCTATTTGAAAATTTATATATTTAAAATATATTTTATTAAATCTCGTGCAAACACTTGTCTATCAACTTTTTCACATCTTCTTCACAATTCCCACCAAACCCAGCCTTAATCTGAATTTTATACCCTGTAATACTACCTACATCCTTTTCTAATTCTCTTATAGCCCACCTTATTTTCCTAATCCTAAATTTCTCTAACTCCTCTGTATTTTCCTTTATATACTTATTTGTAAGTATTAAACTTTCATTTAATATTCTCCTACTAAAACCAATTTCTCTTCTTATAGAAGTTTCCGTAACTCTAACTGGTCTTCCTGATTTATTATATATACTTTCAACAGCCTGTCTCACCAAATTTAAGCTCTCTTCATCTACTTTTTCATTATACAAAGGTAATTCTTTTGGTTTTCTACTCACTTTTGGAGTAACCTGCTCGTACCATTCTCTATCATATTTATGTATATATGAATATAATCCCTTACCTATTTCTTTTAACTCACATCTTGGTAAACCTGGATTTTCTTTTAATAAAGTTAGCCACTCTTTTTTCTTCTTTTCCAAATCAAAAATTGGATTATGAACTTTATATGTTTTATTTATATCATCTAAATTCGTCTCCTCAAACAGTTCTTTTGGTGATTATAAATGTCAAACTAGAAATGTAACTTTTTGATCATTTAAGAATGTAGTTTTT
>JAQCTH010000139.1 GCA_027686065.1 Clostridiaceae bacterium AF10-41 | reverse complement strand
GTTTATTTTACTTAACTTATTTTCTGTTCAATTTTCAAAGATCTTGTCACATAAGCGACTTCTACATCTTAACATCTCAAGTATTCATTGTCAATATTTTTTTATTAATCAATTCTTTCCTCAAGAACATTGACTATTCTATCATAGCTTTACATATATAAATATATATATATTCTGTTTATTTAAGATTATTTTTTATTTTCACCATATTTTATTAATATAGCTTTATTTTTCACATATTGATACTCGTGGATATGTTTAAGATGAATACTTTAAAATTAAAATTCTACAAAATTAAATTGTAGAATTTTAGAAACATTAGTATTATAATATATTTGTTTATTAAATTTGTGATATGCATCTATAGCTCAGTTGGATAGAGCGTTGGACTTCGAATCCAGTGGTCGGGGGTTCAAATCCCTCTAGGTGCACCATTTTAATATTTTGCAAAGCAAAATTTCTATTTCACAGTTCACAAAGCACAATTCACAGATTCAGATTATAAGGTTTGAAGATAACAGAAATTTAAAATTAAGACAATAGATAAGTTTATGTACAACTATTTATCTATTGTCTTTTTTGTATCACTAGTTAGTAAATTTAAAATAATAGATACTTTATACAAATTAAATTCTAATCTTTACAAAGTAAAACTTCTTTCTATTTTTACTCTCACTATTAACTTTATAATCAATCGCCTACTACTAACTAAATATACATTTTATACTTTACAAGTATTTCAATATCATAAATGAAATAGGTTTAACCTTAATTTTCTTTCCTTCTATATCATAAAGTCCTTCTTCATTTATATCATCTTTTTCTGCTATTACTTTAAACTTATTATGGTTTAGCTCTACCTCAACCTCATTTTTATTCGAATTGAATATAACTGCTATTTTACCTAATTTATCCCCTACTTTTTCTCCATCAGCTATATATCCAACTATATTGTTCTCACTAAAATTTTCTCTTATACTTAAGAATGAGATATTTTCCTGTATATCCACTGCTGATTTCATTTTAAATACTTCATGTTTCTTTCTTAAATCAATTAGCTTTTTGTAATAATTAAAAACATCTATATATTTTTCTTTTCTCTTCCAATCAAATTTATTAATGCAATCAGGTGATTTATAACTATTCTCTATTAAATTGTTATTTCTATCCCTTTTAGTCCTTAAAATTTCGTCTCCTGAATGTATAAATGGAATGCCTTGAGATGTTAGTACTATAGCTGCTGCCATCTTATTCATATCTATTTTTTCTTGCTCCGATGATGAAGTTTCAACTAAACATATTTTATCCCATAAAGTATAATTATCATGAGCTGAAGTATACGTTATAACTTGATATGGTTCCTTTGCCCAGTACTCCTCTGAATAAATAACTTTATTGTAATCTATATCTTTATGCTTTATAGATGCGATTATCCCAAATTTTAAGCTCTCTTCAAGATTTGATTCTCCGTTTATAAATCCACCTTTTTCTTTTTCAAAAACATCTCCCTTTATTGCATCTCTTATATCATCGCTAAAAGCTCCTATTTGTAATTTATCAAATTTTTTTATATTTTTTTTAAGAGTTAACTTGTCATCAGATAATGGTGAATTATCTGCCGTCCAACCTTCTCCATAAATTAATATATTTTTATTTATCTTACTAAGTTCTTCTCTAATACTCCTCATTGTATCCATATCATGTAGAGCCATTAAATCAAATCTAAATCCATCTATTTTGTATTCTTTTGCCCAATATATTACAGAATCAATAATAAACTTTCTTACCATATACCTTTCTGATGCTATTTCATTTCCACAACCCGATCCATTTGAAAAACCCCCACCTTTATTTTGCCTATAATAATACGTTGGGGAAGTTCTATTAAAATTAGAAGTTTCCGTATCAAAAGTATGATTATATACAACATCCATAATAACCTTAATATTATTTTCATGTGCCTTTAATATCATTTCCTTAAATTCTTTTATTCTTATTTGCGCTAAATAGGGATTTGTAGAGTAAGATCCTTCTAAAGCATTGTAGTTTAACGGATCATAACCCCAATTATATTCTAATTCACTAAATTTTTCTTCATCTACAGTTTTATAATCAAAACTGGGCATTAATTGTATTGTATTTATTCCAAGTTCCTTTAAATGATTAAATCCAATTGTTATATTATCAATTCTATTTATTTCTTGAATTAATCCTTTAAACTTTCCTCTTATCTTTTCATCTATTAAAGAGTTTTTATCTATTGTAAAGTCTCTTACATTTAATTCATATATAATTGAATCTAATGGATCAAATGATGGAATTATATGATTCTCCCAATTTTCTGGATTAGTGTTATCTAAATTTATTACCATTCCTCTTTTGCCGTTAACCCCTACTGCCTTAGCATAAATATCAACTACTTCATTTATCTCTCCATTAATATTGACTAAATAATTATAATATTCACCATGTAAGTCCCCTTCTACTATCCTTTCAAAAACTCCACTCCCTACTTTTTTCATTTCTATAATATCTATTGAACCTTTAGAATAGTCGTAACCTTCTTTTCCATAAAGCTTTAATTTTATATTTTCTGCTAGTGGAGACCATATTCTAAAAACAGTTCGTCTTTTTGTATAAATCGCTCCTAATTCTTCTTCATATTTATATAAACTATCCAGTTCGTCGTAATTAAAATTCATACTACCACCCTTTCCTTTAATAATTGTATTATATATTGAAAATCTATTATTTTTAGTTACTATAATAACATTTGTATAAGAATACAAATATTATCATAAATTCTTATTCATAATTTTGAAATTCATTTTAATATAAACATAATATTTATTTAGCTAGATTTGCATAAACCTAAGGTGGAGGTAATGAAAATATCATATTATTGCATTAAATTTTTATAATTTTATAAAAAAATAAAGGATAACATAAGTTATCCTTTATTTTGGAGCGGGTGATGAGAATCGAACTCACGTAACTTGCTTGGAAGGCAAGGGCTCTACCATTGAGCTACACCCGCATAATATGGAGCGAAAGACGGGACTCGAACCCGCAACATTCACCTTGGCAAGGTGACGCTCTACCATTGAGCCACTTCCGCTTATTTTAGTTTAAAATATGGTGCAGATGAAGGGAGTCGAACCCCCACGCCAATGTTGATTAAAAGTCAAGTGCTCTACCGATTGAGCTAGTAAACCAAATTGGCTGGGATAGCAGGATTTGAACCTACGAATACCGCAGTCAAAGTGCGGTGCCTTACCGCTTGGCGATATCCCAGCAAATGGGGTGAACGATGGGACTCGAACCCACGACAACCAGTGCCACAAACTGGCGCTCTACCAACTGAACTACGTTCACCAT
>JAQCTH010000138.1 GCA_027686065.1 Clostridiaceae bacterium AF10-41 | reverse complement strand
TGATGCAAGTAAAAATATAAATATTAAAGCTACAATTATTAATATTCCCCTTGAAGACTTATCTAATCCTATAATTTTTTCATATACTGGTTTTTTCTCTTCTTCTTTAAATCTAAATTTTCTTATATCTCCGTATTCATCTATAATTATTGAATCTCCTGTAAGTTTATTTGCTTCAATAGAACTTTCTAAGTAACTTAATGAGTTTAATAATATATCATTATTAGGAGCTGTTAATACTAGCATTGCTTTTTGATTATTATATGGAGATAAATCTAATTGAAACACTGATATACTAGAGTTAAAGGGCTCTGTTAAATATAATTTCTCATTTCCTATAAAATAATTATAATTATCTTCATACCTAAACCATAATTTCTTATTTAAATCTTTAACTAAATTATTTGTAGATGGTGTACCATATACTATTAAATTTTTATTCTTTTCTCTTCCATTTAAGTTTGAGTATCTTGAAACATCAATTTCTCCAACATTACTGTTTATTTCTTTTCCAATTACAGAGAAGCATTTTCCTAATGAAGTAAGTTCTTTAGATGATAAGATATCTGGAACCGAAATCAGAACATCATTGAATCTATTATCTAAAACAAATGGAGCTGGATATTTTTCAAAAAAATATCCTAATGAATTTTGAGTTTCTGAATAAATATATGAACTTCCATCTATCAATGCCCATGGTGTTTCTTCTTGCCTCATTTCACAATAAGAGTCTATAAGTTCTAAATCAAAAGCTAGTTTTACCTCTATATAATTATTTTTTATTATATTGCTAGGAATAGAAAGTTCTAATGTATCTGCTAAAGCATTTTCTTTTTCTAATTTTTTACTTCCTATTGCAATATTGTTTATGTAAACAGTTATAAGAGATTTATTAAAATTTAAATTATCTGAATATCTAAAATTTAATTTTATATTTGTCCCCTCAGCAACTATTCTATTTTTAGGAATAAAATATGCTACTGTTCCTGTTCGTCTAAAGGGTCCCTTAAACTGCATTTCATTGATTCCCATACTTTCAAAGGTTATTAACTTGTTATTTTCTTCTACTTTAATTTCTTCATTGATATTTTCACTAATTATAAAAGTATCTTTGTTTACCTGAGTTGTTAACTCGTTGTTCATTAAAAACTTTATAGCTTTTAAATTTATACTATCATTTTCAGAATATATAAGCATTACTTTTACATCTTCAGAGTCACCTTTATAAGGAGAGATCCCTAACTTTATAATTGAATTATTTGATAAATCTATAGTACTTATATCCTTAAATGTGCTGCTTATCTCATTGGGGATTGAAGTTTTACTTCCTATAAAAATAATATTGTTATTATTTTTTTGTTTTATTAAATCTGAGTACTTTATGATTTCTGATTTGTATTTTGTATTAGTATCATTTTTGCCTAAATAAGATGATAGAAGCAAAGCATTCTTTAAATCCATATCTGTATAATCATCTGACAGTACTATTTGTGTTATCTGTGATGTATTATTCTTTACAAACGGATATGGAAAATTTTTTATTATATTATCTGAGATTTTTTCTTTATAATTTATGTTCAATTTAGAATTCTTTTTTATTATCATCCAATTAGCTGTATTAATATCATCTGTACAAGGTTTATCGGTTATTCTACAATACCCATCTATTTTAAATTCATTAAAGCCTTCCTTTAAGTTATCTATTGGCACCTTAGTCTTTATATTTTGAACTTCTTGTTTAGGGTTATAAACTAATTTAGATGAGTAGAAAGGAACTCCATTTATATTAAATGTTATATAAGAATCTTTTGATATATCTACTAATTGGTTTACTGATAAGTTTATTTCTATATCAATATTTTCTATACTCCACCATTTATCTATATTGAAATAAATGCTATGACTTGCGAAAACTCCCTTAAAGTTAATATCATCATTCATAATTTCATTTTTTATATAGCTTTTACTGCTTATAGTATTATTTTGCTCAGCTAACACTACATTTTCAAATGATGATATAAATAATATAATGATTAATATGACTATAGTTAGTAAACGTTTAATATTAAAATCATAGCTCTTCATTAATTCCACTCCTTTAAAACCTTTCTGTTTTGTACCATTTAACTTCTCTTTTAAATATTACATCTTTAATATAATTATAAAATCCTAATGCAGCTACAATTCCCCATAGTTTACAATATGTAAAATACATGATTATAACTATTATAGTATTTTTTATTGATAACTCACCCTTTTCTGTAGATATTGCAACTAATATAGATAAAACAAATACCGAATATGCCATTATCCAAAGTATTGTATTATACCCAACTATATTTATATGTACAACTTCTATTGCTCCTAATAAAAATATAGCATCTGATATTATGGTTGCAGATAAAAAGAATACATAAATAAGAATATAATATAAAATATCAAACCTGGTTGCCCCTGCTGATTTGTCAAATATATATTTAAAATTTTTAAGAACTACATAAATATTTCCTTTTGCCCATCTTGATCTTTGCTTAAACCATACATTAAGGGTCTGTGGCTCTTGCTCCCAAGTTACTGATAAAGGCATAAATTTTATTTTATATCCCATCCTATACATTCTAAAACTTAACTCTGTATCTTCAGTTATAGCTTTTGTATCCCATCCATTTATTTCATCTAATATCTTTCTTCTTATTACAAAGTTTGTTCCTGGAATAGTACATAGTTTAAATAATTTCCATCTGCCAGCCTGTGCCATCCATTGAAATGTTAATGTCTCTATATTTATAAACTTTGTAAGTATATTTACATTTTTATTTCTACATCTAAACTTTCCTATAACTGCTCCTAATTTTTCATCACTTACTAATGTCTTTATTAAATATTTTAATGCTTTCTTTTCTGGAGTATTATCTGCATCATATACTGCTAATATTTCTCCTTTGCTTTGCTTATAACCTATATTTAATGCAGTAGATTTTCCTTTTCCTCCTGTAGTTTTATCTGTATTTATAATTATAAAATTTCTATTTTTATATTCTTCTTTAACTTTACCTAGTATTTCTGCTGAATTATCACTTGAATTGTCATTTATTATTATTACTTCATATTTATCTTTAGGATACTCTAATTCTAATAAAGCTTTTGCTGTTTTTTCTATTACTTTTCCTTCATTATGAGCAGGTACTAGTACTGAAACAAAAGGATATTCTTTTAGCTCTTGCTCTAAGTTTTCCTTTAGTATATCTAAATAATATAAATATCCTCCTATAACTAAAATTACGTTAATAAATATTATTAACCAAATAACTATGAGAGAATATAGGATTATATAATCAAATATATTCATTTTTATTCTCCTATTTAAAAAATTTGTTTCTATCTAAATTTCTACTTCGAATTCCTATTATTAAAAATATAAAACTAGCTAT
>JAQCTH010000137.1 GCA_027686065.1 Clostridiaceae bacterium AF10-41 | reverse complement strand
ATTGAAAAATAGAATAAGAAACTTTTTTATTATTTTCTTTATACTATCATTAACCTTACTCGTATGTAAACTATTTTTTAATTATAAATATAAAAGAGATATTAACAACTTATCTGATTCAAATACTTTTAAAATTATCTCAGAGGAAAGTTTACTTAAAGAAATAAAAAATGTAAATAAGATAATTCCTCTTGAAGTCGAATTATCTAAAATAATAACTATAGATAAAAGTTGGGGGAATCTTGAAGTATTTCAGAAATTTAAGAGAATAAAATTTTTTGCTAACTGCTCTTATTCAATAGATTTATCTAATCTTACTACAAATGATATTAATATAGATAGTAAAAAAAATGAATTATCTATAAATTTTCCTAACCCACAAATTTTTAGTATCAATATTGATAAAGAAAAAACTGTTTATGAGGATTCTTCTAATGGTCTCTTAAGATTTGGCGAAATAAAATTAACATCAGAAGAATTTAATATTATTCAAAATGAGGTACAAAAAAGTTTTGAGGAAACTATGAAAGATGATGAAATCTATGAAAAGGTATTATCTGATAGCAAGGTCTCTATAGAAAATTTGCTAAATCAAATAACAGATAAAAAAATGTCTATAAGTATATACTTTAAATAAATATATACTTTCCGATTTATAGGTATATAATATATTTAAACTATTTAATCTATTTGAGTAAAGGAGTTGATAAAATGAGAAAAATAGTTTTAGCAGGAGGATGCTTCTGGGGGGTTGAAGAATTTCTCTCTAGATTAAATGGAGTAGTATTAACTGAAGTTGGATATGCAAATGGGCGAACTGAGAATCCTACTTATGAAGATGTATGTTATAAAAATACTTATTTTGCAGAAGCTTGCTTAGTTGGATATGATGGAAATAAAACATCACTTAAAAATATATTAGATGAATATTGGTCAATAATTGATCCAACTATTTTAAATAGACAAGGTCCTGATGTAGGAAGCCAATATAGAACTGGCATATATTATTTAGATGAAAATGACTTAGGAGAGATTCTTAAGTCTAAAGAAGAAACCCAGAAAAAATATGATAAGAAGATTGTTACAGAAGTAACGCCTTTAATTAATTATTATAGGGCTGAAGAATATCATCAAAAATATTTAAAGAAAAATCCTGGTGGATATTGTCATATAAAACTATAATAAGATTATTTGCAATATTTATTTAAGCTAGTTATTAAAATGTAAAAGGAAATTTTATTTACTATAATTAATATAGTTTGTATATAATTTCCTTTTTATTTCATATTAACCGTATATATCTTATACTTAAGTACTTATTCTTTTGATTTTATAAGAATAAGAGATTAAAAAGCCCAGTAAGATTATCTAATATTACTAATATAACTAGAGTCTTACTAGGATTTTATCTTATAATAATTATTGCTAAAAATACTGTACTATTAATTAAATGTCACCTATTATATCTTTTACAACTTCTCCCCCTAGTATCATTCCAGCAACTGGAGGGACAAAAGATATACTTCCTGGTATTTGTCTTCTAATTGTACACTTCTTAGTTCCACCTGTACAAACACAACCAGTTTTACAAGTAACTACATCTTCATCCTTTGGTTTTCTTGGCTTTTCTTCTGAGTAAACAACTTTAAGTTTTTTAACTCCTCTTTTCCTTAATTCATACCTCATAACCTTCGCAAGTGGACAAACTTTTGTTTCATATATATCCGCAATTTTAAATTGTGTTGGATCTAGCTTATTACCTGTCCCCATTGATGCAATTATATTAATGTTTCTTTCATAACAATATTGTGCTAAAGCTAATTTTGCTGAAACAGTATCTATTGCATCTATTACATAGTCGACATTCTCTGGAATCAGTTCTTTTATATTTTCTGGAGTTACAAACACTTCGTGAGTAATAACATTACACTTCCTATTTATAGTAAGAATTCTCTCCTTCATAACGTCAACCTTTGATTTACTTATTGTTCCATATGTTGCATGTATTTGTCTGTTCAAATTAGTTAAGCAGATAGTATCATCATCAATTAATACCATGTTACCTACTCCAGCTCTCACTAGAGCTTCAACTGCAAAGCTCCCTACTCCACCAATACCAAAAACTACTACTTTAGCATTTTTTAACTTTCCTAGTCCGTCACTTCCTATAAGTAACTCTGTTCTAGATAATGAATGTTGTAACATTACCTTCTCTCCTTCTTGTATCTTATGTGTTTTAACAAAAGATTAAATTTTAATTTATATCTTATTTTAGAACATTATTTATTTATATACAATATTATTATTTTCCATATAGTAAAAAACAGTATAGTTCAATATATCTTTTAATTATAGAAATATGTATGTATTTTTAATAATAATTATAATGAAAAAATTAAAATACTATATAGTTAGTTGACTTTTTATAGAGTTTATTTAAATAAAGGCTAATATGTGGTAATATAAGAAATAAATTGTGAAGCAATTTATTTTAGTTCACAATTCATATTTACATAACTGTGAACTAATAAAATATTTAAGGAGGCTAATTATGATTTTAGGAGTTATAAGCGCAATGACTGAGGAGTTGGAACTTCTTTTAAAAGATATGTCCATCCAAGAAGAAACAAAAAAGGCCAATATGACTTTTTATAGAGGTACTTTAGAAAATAAAAATATAATTGCAGTTGTCTGTGGTATTGGTAAGGTAAATGCTGCTATTTGTACACAAATATTAATATCTGAATATAATGTATCTTCAATAATAAATGTTGGTGTCGCAGGTGGTATTGGTAAAAATATTTATCCTGGAGATGTTGTTGTTGGAAAAGATTTAGTTCAACATGATATGGATACAACTGTTTTCGGTGATCCTCATGGACAAATTCCAAGGTTAGATACATTTGATTTTAAATGTAATGATATCTTAGTAAAAGCTGCTTTATCTGCTTGTGAAGAAATTAAAGAAATAAACACTTTTTCAGGTAGAATAGTATCTGGTGATCAATTTATATCAAGTATTGAAAAAATCCAATGGTTTGAAAAAGAGTTTAATGCTATAGCTTGCGAAATGGAAGGTGCAAGTATTGCTCATGTATGCTATTTAAATAATATTCCTTGTGTTGTCATTAGATCTATATCTGATAATGCCAATAATGGGGCTCATATGGATTATGAAAAGTTTATTCCTATTGCTGTTAGAAACTCGACTATTATTTTAAAAAGTATGTTAGAAAAATTATAATAAATAAAGCAGATAAATTATTAAAATACAATAATTTATCTGCTTTATTTATTATATCAATTTAATTTTAGGGTATAGGCTTCTATCCTCTTTGTCTATTCTATTTTTTAATAGCTTTAAAACTTTATTACTTTCTATTAAAAATTTATCAGTATCATTTAATATCTTATTCTTAGTATTAAATTTATTCTTAAATTCACCAAATACTTTGTGTATGTCACCCATTTCTTTACTATACTCAATAGCAATTTTTTTTAAATTTTCATTTTCACCATTAATTAATTCTGGATACAAAAACTTGTCCTCTGTTTTCATATGAATATTTAATTTTCCTGCAAGGGTGTTTATATCCCATACTAAACTATCTATATCATTAGTTATATTATTTGAGCTTAAATTTTTATTTATTTTGTTAAATAAGCTATTTATTTCTAAATGCTGTCTTTCTAAATTATCTATATTCATCCCTTTTAATTTCCTACCTTATCTATTATTTATTTCTACTAACTATATAATAACTAGGAAATTAAAGATGTTCTGTGATTTCAATCACAATATACTAATTATTAAAATTATGTTATCCTAATTT
>JAQCTH010000136.1 GCA_027686065.1 Clostridiaceae bacterium AF10-41 | reverse complement strand
TATTTTCTGTTCAATTTTCAAAGACCATTTTCTTCATCGCCTTTAAGCGACTTTCTTATATTATCATCATAATTTTATTATGTCAATATATTTTTTATTATCTTTAAAAATATTTGACTCGCTTTAGACGATGAATAAATGTTATCACTAAAGAAACTTATTGTCAACATGTTTTGCTTTATTTTTTAATAAAATTATATTTCTACAGTGAACTTGTCTTCAATATATCTTCTTTATGCCTTTTTTCGATTTTATATATACACAACAACTATATTTAAAACTGCATTTTAATTTTATTAATACGCTTTATTGCAATTTAATAATTAACCTTATATATTATCTATCATGTCCTAATGCCTTTATTATTATTAGTGCCGTATCTTCTATTGCTCTTTGAGTAACATCTATAGTCTTACAACCTAATTTTCTCATTATTCTATCTGCAAAATCAAATTCTTCTAATATTCTAGCATCACTTGCATACTCTATCCCTGTAGGCATTCTATGAAATTTATCTAATCTTCTTTTTCTTATTTCTATTAATTGTAACGGATTTATTACTAACCCAAATATTTTTTTCTTATCTACTTCAAAAAGTTCATTTGGTATTTCTACTTCCGGCATAAGTGGTATATTAATTGCTTTTATTCCTTTATTAGCTAAATACATACATAATGGTGTTTTAGATGTTCTTGATAATCCTATAAGTACAACATCCGCATTCTTTAATCCCCTATAGTCTTTGCTATCATCATATTGCATAGCAAACTCCATGGCTTCAATTCTTTTAAAGTAAACTTCATCTGTCTTTCTCATCGCTCCTGGATTATTGTCTGGCATTCTATTCAATATTGATGAAGTAACATTTATTATCGGCCCCAATACATTTATTACAGATATATTTTTTTCTAAACATTTTTGAGTCAAATATTCTCTCACATTAACAGTTATTATAGTTGATACTATTATACTTTTTTCGTTATTAGTAACTTCAGTCATCAATTCTTCAACATCTTCTAAACTGTTTATGTAAGGAACTCTTTTTACTTCTACCTCTCCCTTAAATTGACTTGCTGCTGCCATAGCAACTTGCTCAGCTGTTTCCCCTATTGAATCTGAAACTGCAAAAATTTTCAACACTTAAAATTCCTCCTATGATTCGTATTATTATTTAGTATTAAGATAAATAACCTAAATATTCAGTATTTTATTTTTTAATTATATCAGTATTTAAAATAATTTGTTATCCTTATATGAATTTTATATTTACATATGATAAAATCTTAATATCTTAAGTTTTCTGTAGGAGGATATCATGACAAGTAAATTTAATAAAGATAAGTGGATCACAATAGGAATACTTCCTTTAATGTGGTTAGTCTACTTCGCATTTGAAATTATAACTGGTAGAGTAGATAGTTTTTATACTCTAATTATGAATTTATTATTGACTATTTTATTTGCTATCACAGGTTGGATAATATATATATCATCAATTAAATATCCTAATGGTTTTAATAATAAGGTAATATTAATAATCTTTTCTGTGCTTATGCTAATAGATCAAGGAATAAAAATAATAATAAAATTATTCTTTTTTGAAAAATATTTTCAACTTATACCAAACTTTCTTTCCTTTGATCCTATAATTAATACTGAGGGTTCTTGGCTTAACGCTAGATTTGGTTTTGGAGTAGGATTTACTACATTAATTATATTTAATGCAGTTTCTGTTCTTTTATTTATAGAGGTCTATAGATATTATTTACATCTTAAAAATAAATGCTTTTGGGCCGATATGACATTTTTATTTGTTACATCTGGAGCATTATGTTCATTGATAGATAAGGTGTTTTATGGTGGTAGTTTAGATTTTATAGGAATAAGTACTCTTTTCATAGCTGATATAAAAGATATGTATATTAACTTGGGGATATTATTCTTTATAATGTTAATTTATCTTGGAGGATATTTTAAAGAAGAAGACTCTTCAACTTTAAAAGATGATTTAAAATCTATAAAGAAATTTTTAAGATTTGTAAAAAAAGATATTTTAAGAAAATAAAAAAGAAAGAGATGGTACTCATCTCTTTCTTTTTTTATATATAATGCTAAGCAAGTTCTTATTAAAAAATCACTTCATTTAATGAAGTGATTTTTGGTGGCTTACCCGGGAATCGAACCCGGTACACCTTGATTAAAAGTCAAGTGCTCTACCGATTGAGCTAGTAAACCTTATGCCCTGGCAACGTTCTACTCTCCCACACAGTCTCCCATGCAGTACCATCGACGCTGTAGAGCTTAACTTTCCTGTTCGGAATGGAGAGGAGTGTTTCCTCTACGCCATCATTACCAGATATTTTTCTCTCAACAAGAACTTATTATATAGAGTTATCATCCATATGTCAACATAATTTTTGAAAATAATTTATTTTTTTTATTTCTAATATAAATTAATTTAATTTTATTAATAAATTTATAAATTATATGTTGTTATTTAGCCTTTTTTATATAAATATATCTTAATATAAAATGCTATTAAAGAAATATATATTTCTTTAATAGCATTTTATTATTTATTATTCAATTTGTTTATATATTCTCTTATTGTATCATTAGACTTTTTAAATTTTTTAAGTTCCTCTTCTGTCATTTCTATTTCTACTACCTCTTTTGCACCTTCGCTATTAAGTACTACAGGTACTCCAGAGAATACTCCATATTCACCATATTCGCCATCTAATAATGTAGATACTGGTATTATTTTATTTTCATCATTTAAAATAGCTTTTATTATCCCAACAGTAGCAGCAGCTATAGCATAATATGTTGTTCCTTTTCTGTTATAAACTTCCCATCCCGCTTGTGCAGTTTCCATAACTAGCTTATCTAAATCTATATCTCCAGCTCGATCTTTATTATCTTTTATAACTTTGCTAAATGGTTTTCCTCCAACATAAACATGAGACCATGGAACCATTTGAGAATCACCATGTTCACCCATAGAATACGCCTGAACACTTCTTGGATCCACATTAAATAAATCACCTATGAAGTTTTTTAATCTTGCTGAATCAACAGATGTTCCTGTTCCTATAACATGACTCTTTGGTAATCCTGATAGATTATAAACATAATGCGCTATTATATCAACAGGATTTGATACCACTATAAAGTGCCCCTTAAACCCACTTTCTATTATAGGATTAACTATTGACTTCGCTATTTTAGCTGATAGGTCTAAAGTATCTAACCTTGTTTGCCCTGGTTTTGGAGGGGCTCCTGCGGTTATAACTACTATATCAACATCTTTACACTCTTCATAAGAGCCCACTTTTATTTTTGTATTTCTATTTAGATATTCTATACAATGTTTTAAGTCCATAACTTCTCCAAGTGCTTTTTCTTTGTTTATATCTATCATAATAACTTCATCACAAACACCTTGGGTTATTAAACTAAATGCAGTACTAGAACCAACTAGACCTGCTCCTACTATAGCTACTTTTCTATTTTTTGAAATCACTTATATTCCTCCATAACTAAATTTGTATTTTAAATTATATATTACTTTTGTAGTAATTAGATTTTTTTTAAATATTAGTATATTAAAATTATTGTTATTTTTTTATATAACATAAAATTTAACTCTTATTTACTAAAAATAAATTGAATAATTCTTATAAAAGTTATCATATTTATAAATTTTATAACAAAAATATACTCTTAAGATACTATTATCTATTGTTTTATTAATTATTATATTTTTAAAACAAAAAAATCCTAAACAAAGGTTTAGGATTTGGTGCGTTATCAGGGGATCGAACCCGGGACACCCTGAT
>JAQCTH010000135.1 GCA_027686065.1 Clostridiaceae bacterium AF10-41 | reverse complement strand
ATTACTTTTGCTATATTTTTTCAATAATTACTTTTTATTTTTTTATTTATATTTTCTTCCTTTTATTCATAATTATAACTTACATTTTGTATTATTAAAGACTGACATCAATTAAGATTATCAGCCTATTTTTCTATTTTAGGAATTATATTTTCTTAACCTTATTATTTATTTTATAAAGCATCTATTATCATTTTAATAATTTGTATTCATCTATTTTTCTATATAAAGTTGCTATTCCTATTCCAAGTTTTTTAGCAATTTTCTTTTTATCCTCAGTGCTTGTCCCATATAATTCTAAGGCCTTCCTTATTTCATTCTCTTCTAACTCTTTAATCGGTATAATTTCCTTTGTATTATAATATATATCAAGTTTCTCGCTTGATAAAATATTTTTTGGTATTACATCTTTATCTATTACACCGTCTACTCCTATCATATTAACTATAAATTCTATAGTATTTTCTAGTTCCCTAACATTTCCTGGCCAAGTATACTTATAAAATGCTTCTTTTACCTCTTTAGTCATTGTTATTGAATCAAAATTCCTATCTAACAAATTCGTATATCTTTTTATAAAAAAGTCAATTAATAAATCAATATCGTCTATTCTATCCCTTAGTGGAGGAATTTCGAAAGGTATAACATTTAATCTATAATATAAATCTTCCCTAAACTTATTTTCCTTTATAAGTTCTTTCAAATTTTTATTTGTTGCTGCAATTACTCTTACATCAATGTCTGTTTCTTTATTAGATCCAACTCTAGTTATTTTTCTCTCTTGAAGAACTCTCAATAATTTAGTTTGAAGATAAATTGGCATATCTCCTATTTCATCTAGAAATATAGTTCCCTTATTTGCAAGTTCAAATTTACCTATCTTCCCCATTGGATCAGCTCCTGTAAAAGCACCTTTTACATATCCAAACAATTCACTTTCTAATAAAGTATCTGGAATAGCTCCACAATTTATTGCAATAAAAGCCTTAGCCTTTCTATTTCCTTCATTATGTATAGCTCTAGCAAAAACTTCTTTTCCTGTTCCACTTTCTCCAGTTACTAAAACAGTTGATGCTGAAAGAGCAATTTTTTTTACTTTTAATTTAAGATCTTGCATTATCTTTGTGTGCCCTAATATATTTTCGGTTTTTATGACCTTTTTAATACTTGTATATTCTGATATATTATCTCTAAATCCTTTGTAATCTCTAAAAATAAAGATCTTATCAAATTGATTATCATTAAGCTCCATAGAAAAAATATTGCCTATGAATTGGAAACTCTGATTATCTATTGATACCTTATATATTTCCATTTGAAATAAGCTATCCCCTGTTGGCTCTATAACTACCTTAGATAGAAAAAAATTATCAACATGTTTTATAAGTTCTACCCCTTTAGAATTAATATGAGTCACTTTATCATTTTTATTTAAAACCATTACACCTTGATCCATTTTATCTATTATTAAATTTAATGATTTTACAACAGTTCCCTCTCTTTTTCTTTGAAGGTTTTCATAAGCTGCAGTACTTATAAACTCTGCTATTTGTTCCATAAATGCTTTATAATTATCAAATCGGGATAGTATTTGGTCCTTTTGTTCTTTATTAAAACATACTAATCCTATAACCCCTATTATTCTTCCTTGAAATTTTATTGGAGTACTCATTTCAAATACTTCTTCACATTTCCCTCTTTTAATACAATATTTACATACACTGTCCTTACCTGGCTCTGTTATAGTCTTAAATTCTCCTGTTTTTAATACCTCTCTATATGCGTATCCTTGTTTTGATATATCCTTATCTATTCTATTTCTATAGGCACCCGTTGCCGCAATCCTTATTAAATTTTCATCAACTACTTCAACATCTACCATAAGTATCTTTTCTACTATATTGGCATACTTCATTACAGCACTCTGAATTTCTTTCAATATAGATGACATATCTAAACACCTCTTTTACCCTTTATTTAGTAAGAAATATATAATTTTTTTACTACTCGTATATTAAGCAATTTCCATGCCATGAAAATTGTACATATGTAAATCTACTTATGCCCTTACTCTGATTAATGTTAACGTAAACTTATATATGTACAATTGAAAACTCAATGAATTATATTATAAAAATAGGGATTATATACATTTTAGTATATAATCCCTTGTATGATTATTCCATCTCTTTTCTTTCTTTTTCTTCTTGAGCAATACTTTGTTTTGGCAATATTGTATTCAAGAGTATTACAACTAAAGTTGTTATTACTACTGGAGAACTTCCAAACACCATACCTACCCAGCTTGGAAAAGCATCTAAAGCTCCAGGAACTTGTGTGATTCCCATACCAAGTGCAACCGAAAGACCTACTATACTTACATTTCTTCCTGAAAGCTCGTCTTGTATTATTAATTTAATACCTGTCATAGTTATCATAGCAAAAACTGTAATTGTAGCTCCGCCTAGAACACTTTGTGGTATAGTTGTAATAACTGCTCCAAATTTAGGTATAAATCCAGCAATTAAAATAAATCCAGCAGTTAAAGCAAATACATATTTACTAACAACTTTTGTCATTGCAACTATTCCAACATTTTGACTATAAGTTGCTGTTGGTAATCCTCCAAAAAATGGTCCAATGATATTTATTAATCCATTTGCTACTATCCCACCTGATAATTCTCTATCCTCTGGAACTCTATCAAGACCTCCTGCTGTTGTAGCTGAATAATCCCCTACTGCCTGCACAGAATTAACTACATATATAACAACCATAGATATTATAGCCGAAGGTATAAATTCTAATCCAAAATGATTAAAGCTTGGTAATTGTGCCCATGCTGCAGTAGAAACCGCCTCAAATTTTACTTGTCCTAAAAATATTGAAAAAATGTATCCTACTATAATTCCAATTAAAATAGATGCAAGTTTAATGTATCCTTTACCAAAATTATTACAAATTAGCACCACAGCAAGAGTTACTAGTGCAATTACCCAATATATAGGAGCCCCAAAATCTTTTGCTCCTGCCCCTCCAGCCATATATTTAATAGCTGTAGGATATAAAGATAAACCTATAGTAAATACAACCGTGCCTGCCACCATTGGTGGAAATAACTTTCTTAAAGGCTTTATAAAGGCTCCAACTATAACGGCGGCAATACCTCCAATTAATTGAGCTCCGAAAATTGCCTTTATTCCATATGTACTTCCTATAGCAGTTAAAGTAGGCACATAAGCAAAACTAATTCCTATTATTACTGGAAGACCTGATCCTAATTTCCAAATAGGATATAATTGTAATAAAGTTGATATACCAGCCATAAACATTGAAGCTTGAACTAAAAGAATTTTATCAGCAGCACTTAAATCCGCAACTCCTGCAACTATAATAGCTGGTGTTACGTTTCCAACTATCATAGCTAATAAATGTTGAAATGATAATGGCAGTGCTTTTTTCAGAGATGGTATTCCATCTAAATCAAAAAGTGACGTACTATTAATTTTTCTTTTCTTTGTTTCTAACATAATTATATATTCCCCCTCATGTAAATTTATTAACTTAACCATCACTCGAGAATATGTAATCATTATCAAAACGAAAATACTTTCTCATTTTGATAATAATATTATTCCTTAATACCCTATTAGTAATCGTTTAAATTTTTATGATTTTTTCACATAGCTATATGTTTTCTTTCTAACTAACTAAAAAGAGCCTTTAAAGTTTCATATATTATTTAAGCAATAAATATGCCAACCTTTAAAAAGCCCTGTAATTTATAATTTTTATTAATTTTTACTATATTTTATCAATTTTTACTATATTTCATTCTATTTAACTTGATAAGAATTATAT
>JAQCTH010000134.1 GCA_027686065.1 Clostridiaceae bacterium AF10-41 | reverse complement strand
TATTGTATATAATTTCTTTTTAGCTATTTCTTCAAATATTATTAGAACTAATTTTAAATATGAAAATCTAATTATGCTTTTAGTTTTATGTATATTATCAGTAATTAACTATTATGTTAAGGGTGAGGATTCTGTGATATTAACTATATTTATAGATTTCATTTACTCAAGTATAATACTATATAGACATTTAATTAAATTACAAGAGTTACAAATAGGCACTTTTTATTGGATAGCTATAATCCCAATAACATCTTACATGATATATATTTTAAAAAAACAATTATGAAAGTTATAATAAATACTATACATTTGTATAAATTATATTTAAAATTGACAGTATATACGTAACTTATATTTATATAAAAATAACGCTATGTTCAAGAATAATGTTGAAAATATAGGATTTTAAAAGGACCGAGTAAATCGGTCCTTTTAGTTCGGTATTTAAGAAAGATACGACTTAACTGACTCTAAAACTATTCTGCAATCATTTTTTACTTACATCTCTGTTAAAGAACTTTCTTAAATGTACTTCTCCAGCAAATATAATTGCTGATGTTCCTAAAAGTATAAGTATAAATATTATTAAATCATCTAATTTAGGCAAAGTAGCTTGAATAATAACTCCAATCAATGCTAAAATTATTCCTCCTACAATAAATGCATTACTGCCATACCTTTGGGCTTCTGCCCATGTATCCTTATTTCGCATAGCTAACCTTGAACGCCACCCATAAATACTATTGATATTTTTTGGGGGGAATAATTTAAATAACACTCCACCCAATAATGCAAATGCCAAGCCAATTTCTATTAATACCATTTGGACGCCCCCATTTAAACTACTATTTCAGATTTTTCTCATTCTTTAACGTTCGTCATATCTAACCATTGTGAATTACTTTCTTATTTAATTATACACAAATAACGGCAAATATTAAACATTATTTACCATTATATATAAATTGCTTTTCTTTCTTTAAAATCCTTTATTTTAGTCTTAGAATAGGCAGTGTGAGATTGAGCAAATAATCTTTTACATCGAACTGTATTTTTTTTATTGACTTTAATACTTTACTGTGATAAAGTATTAAATAAAGAAAGATATATAAATAATATAGAGCATAAAAAAGGGGGATTTTATATATGAAAATGATGAAAAAATTATTAGTGGGGTATTTATTAATATTAGTATCTTTTTCAATGATATCTTGTACAGAAAAAAAATCACAAAATTCTATGGATAAGGATGAACTAGTATTGGGGTTTGATGATACATTTGTGCCAATGGGCTTTAAAGATGAAAATGGAGAATATGCAGGTTTTGATATAGATCTTGCTAAAGAAATGGAAAAAAAATTAGGAAAGAAGATATCCTTCCAGTCAATAGATTGGAGCATGAAAGAAACTGAACTTAATAACGGTAATATAGATTTTATATGGAATGGATATAGTGTAACAGAAGAAAGAAAAGGAAAAGTTGAGTTTTCAAAAGAATATTTAAATAATAGACAAGTTATTATAACCTTGGCTAATTCAAAAGTTAATTCAAAAGAAGATTTAAAAGGAGCAATAGTAGGAGCGCAAAATCAATCAAGTGCTGTTGATGCAATTGAAGCTGATGGAAATATAATAGATACTTTTAAGGATAGTAAAGTAGTTACATTTGAAACTAATAATGAAGCTTTAATGGATTTAGAAGCAGGTAGATTAGATGCAGTTGTTGCTGATGAAATATTAGCTAAATATTATATAAATCAAAGAGGTGCTGACAAATATAAAGTGTTAAAAGATGATTTCGGAAAAGAAGCTTATGCTGTTGGTATGAGAAAAGATGATAAAGAATTAGTAGAAGCCTTTAATAAAGCTTTTGATGAATTAGTTCAAGAAGGAAAAGCAGGAGAAATCTCTAAAAAGTGGTTTGGAGAAGATATAATAGCTAAATAAAATTATAAAATGACTAACAAAGAGGTGTTTAATTTGGAATTAATAAATGAAATAATAACTTTTATTCCACAGGCCTTAGAGGGATTAAAAGTAACAATAGAAATATTTGCAATTACTCTTATTTTCTCTATTCCATTAGGAGTTATTATTGCACTAGGAAGGATTTCTAAAATAAGTATTTTAAAATCAATAACAGGTGCTTATGTATTAATATTAAGGGGAACACCTTTACTTTTACAAATATTATTTATATTTTTTGGTTTACCTTTATTAAATATAAGTATTCCTAGATTTCCAGCAGCAATATTAGCTATGGTTTTAAACTACGGAGCATATTTTGCAGAAATATTTAGAGCAGGAATACTATCTATAGATAAGGGTCAGTTTGAAGGTGCAGAAGTATTAGGATTGAGTAAAAAAGACACATTTTTTAGAATTATAATGCCACAAGCATTAAAGAAAATATTTCCACCAGTAGCAAGTGAAGTTGTTACATTAGTTAAAGATACAGCTTTAATTTATGTAGTAGGATTAGATGAACTTTTAAAAATGGCAAAGATAGCTTCAAATAGGCTTTCATCTATAATGCCTTTTGTAGTTGTAGCAGTAGTTTATTTACTATTTAATGGAATAATAACTAAATTTCTAGACTTTATTGAAAAGAAGTTTAATTACTATCAATAGGAGGGGAAAGTTATGCTGAAGATTCAAGGATTGAAGAAAAACTTTGGAAAACTTGAAGTTTTAAAAGGAATAGATTTAGAAATAAAAAGTGGAGAAATAGCAGTAATAGTTGGTCCTTCTGGTGGTGGTAAAACAACTTTACTAAGATGTGTAAATGGATTAGAGTTTTGTGATGCAGGAAGCATGGAAATAGATAATAAGTTTTTATGTAAAAATGGAGTTTATAAAGGAAAAGAAGAGTTTAATGAAGCAAGAAGAGAAATAGGATTAGTATTTCAAAACTTCAACTTATTCCCACATATGAGTGTATTAGAAAACTTGATAGAAGCTCCTAAAAGAGTTTTAAAACAAAGCGAAGAAAATGCAAAGAAAAATGCTAAAGAAATTCTGGGATTTCTAGGATTAAGTGATAAAATAAATAACTATCCATATGAGTTATCTGGAGGGCAAAAACAAAGAGTTGCAATAGGGAGAGCCTTAGCATTAAATCCAAAGCTTATGTGTTTTGACGAACCAACTTCAGCCTTAGATCCTGGATTAACAGGAGAAGTCGCAACTTTAATAAGAAGTCTTGCAAAGGATGGAATGAGTATGCTTATAATAACACATGATATGAGTTTTGCAGAAAAGGTAGCAGATAAAATATATTCAATGAAAGATGGAATATTAAAAGAAGGAAACATTTTTTAAATTAAGAATGAAAAATGAAGATTTAGGGAATAACTCAAAAGATTTAGTTATGAAAGTTTAATAAATTATAGATATAAACTGTGCTTAAGTAGAAAATATTCTGGCATAGTTTTTTCTATATTATAAATATTTAATTGATAATGAATAATTATATATCTATAATAAGAACTATAAGAGGCATAAAAAGGAGGGTTTTATTATGAATATTTATGATAATATTGATATAATACTAGTGTCTGCATTAATTTTTATTGCATTAATTGGACAACAGTTTTATCTTATTAAAGCTTCAATTAATAAGGTATATAGTGGAATTATGTTATCAATATCCATATTTATTTTAATAGTTAACCTTTTTTATTATAGTGATACATATAAATTAATAGATGGAATAATATATTCATTATTATTTTTTGCACTAGTATTTTCTAGAAAAGGAATTACTAAACAAGGTTTATCAGGAATTAAGGGAGATTCTTGTAAATGGAATAAAGTTAATAAAGTTAAATTAGTAAAGTATAAAAATAGAATTAAGTTAATATATCTTCATCATGGTGGAGATAGTTTTATGTACTTTAACTATACCGATTGTAATAAATTGATAAAGGTTTTAAGACAATTTCTTGATGATAATAAAATTAATATAGATATAAATAATAATTAAATTTAATTCAATATT
>JAQCTH010000133.1 GCA_027686065.1 Clostridiaceae bacterium AF10-41 | reverse complement strand
AGTCAACTATATCAATTCTTTCACTCTCATATATAATAGCTTCTTTCTTTCCTTTTAAAAAAATAGATACTTTCATAAATGTTCTCCTTACATAGTATAAATTTAGTATGGTACAATATACTGAAATTTAGTTAATAACTTTACTATAATAAATTTTAAAACAAAAAATATAGTGTTATGTTGTTTAATACAATAACACTATATTTATAATATCATAATTATTAGTTATTTAAAAATATTAAATGGTTTGCCAATAGGTAAAAATACTTTATCAAAGTGCTTATTTAGTACAGCTGCTCCACTTCCATAAAATGAAAAAATTGCAATTCCAAGTTCTGAGTACGCCGCTAAACTATGCGCAAAATGAGGTGTAATTCCAAATGAGTTTAACATTAATCCTATAAATAGAAAGTCGATTAAAACAAAAATTATAAACAATACCTTATTAGTTTCCATGGCCCCAATAGTCATAAATAATGTAAATATTAAGTATGCTAAAAAAGCAAACCCTAATTGCTTTGTATCAGTAGTTGCTGCAAGCTTGTCTCCAAACACACCATTTTGTATAAGCCACGTCATTCCCATAGCGTACCAAAAGAAAGCGTATGCTCCAAAAGCAGTTGCTCCAAATGTATTATTGTGTTTAAAATCATTTATACATGCAAATAATTGAGCTGTAGCCCCTAAAAAAATAGCCCAAGGTAATACAAGGGAAACCCCTTCTGTAAGCCCTAATTTTTGAGATGATGCTACTAATGTTATAACCGCTAAACCAAATAATCCTAGTGCTGATGGATCAGCAACTAAAATCTTTACTTCTTTTGTTTCTTTCATGATTTCCTCCTATGTTATTGTAATATAAATCAGACTTTAAAAGATTATCAAATATTTATCTTATTGTCAATAAAGTTATATCTATAAATATTTTATTTTAAATACATTTATATCACTAATCAAAATAATGTTATACAATTATTAGCATCAATACCATTTTCTTAGTTCATTACTTCTTTTTATTAATATAAATTATCTAGTTAATAATTTCTGTTACGCTTATAACATTAATTATTTATTTTTAAATTCTTCAATTTTATTAGAAATATCTTCTAGATATTCTAACCTTTCATATTTGAATAAAAGATTTTCTTCTATAGATTCTTTTTCCTTCATAAGCTCATTTAGAGCTCCATAATTTGAAGCATTTTTTGACATTTTCTCTTCTATTTTATTAAGCTCACTTTCTAAAGATTCTATAACAGAATAAATTTCTTCAAACTCCTTTTGCTCTTTAAAAGTAAATTTAGGCTTAGATAATATATTTTTATTTTCTTTTTGATAAGACTTTTTTTCCTTTATTTCGTGTTGAGATTTTTCAGGTTTTATTTCATATTCTTTATGTATTAAGTAATCACTATAGTTACCTACATATTGCTTTACTACTCCATCACCTTCATATGAAAAGATTTTATTACATAATCTATCTAAGAAATATCTATCATGAGATACTATAATTACCACTCCTAAGAACTCATCTAGAAAGTCTTCTAATATCTTTAATGTTTCAATATCTAAATCATTTGTAGGTTCATCTAGAATTAGTACATTCGGTGATTCCATCAATATTCTGAGTAAATGTAATCTCCTTCTTTCCCCTCCTGATAATTTTTCAATTGGAGTATACTGCATTGTACCATCAAATAGAAATCTTTCAGCCAATTGAGATGCAGTTATATTATATCCATCTTCAGTTGGTATATTTTCTCCTCCTTCTTTTATATAATCTATAGCCCTTTGATTTAAGTCCATATGATTATTATCTTGTGAAAAAGCTCCTATACTTACTGTATCTCCAATTTCTATATCGCCACTGTCTGGAGTTATCGAGCCTATTAGCATATTTATTAAGGTTGTTTTTCCAACACCATTTTTACCTATTATGCCAATTCTATCATTCTTAGAAAAAATATAATTAAAGTCCTTAAGTAAAATGTTACTATCAAATGATTTAGAGATATTATTTATCTCTATAATTTTTTTGCCTAATCTTCTTCCCACAAAAGGCATCTCTATATCAGTATTTACCGTAAAATACTCTGTACTTACTAAATCATCAAATCTTTGAAGTCTAGCTTTTTGCTTAGTAGTTCTAGCCTTTGCACCTCTTTTTACCCATTTTAATTCTTTTAAAATAAGTTTCTGTCTTTTTTCTTCCTTTGAAGCTTCTATTTGTAGTCTTTCCACTTTTTTTTCTAAAAAGTCACTATAATTACCGTCATACAAATAAATATTTCCTCTATCAAGCTCTAGTATTTTATTTGTTACCCTATCTAAGAAGTATCTATCATGAGTAATCATAATTAAAGCACCTTTTCTTGAGTTTAAGTAATCTTCTAGCCATTCTATTGACTCTGAATCAAGATGGTTAGTAGGCTCATCTAAAACTAGTAATTCACATGGAGTTATTAATGAAGATGCTAAAAATACTCTTTTCCTTTGCCCTCCAGATAGTTCTGACATCTTTTTATTGAAATCATTTATACCAAGTTTAGTTAAGATAGTTTTTGCATCACTTTCTAAATCCCATAAATTCATATTATCTATTTTACTTTGAAGTGATATTAACCTATCGTTAAGTGATATATCATTATTAACTTTTCCTAATAATTCTTCATACTCCATTAAAAGCTTCATTTCAGGAGTATTCCCTTTAAATATTTGTTCTAATATAGTAGAATTATCATCATATTTTGTATCTTGAGCTAAATACTCTACCTTTATATTTTTTCCTTTCATTATTTTTCCATCAAAGAATTCATCTCTTCCTGTTAATATTTTAAGTAAAGTTGATTTTCCTGCTCCATTTAATCCTATTAAACCAATTTTATCTCCATCATTTATGTTTAAGGTTATATTGTTTAATAAAACTTTTTCACTATAAGTCTTAGTTATATTTTCTAATGTAATTAAATTCATATTTTTCTCCTTAAATTATTTATCTATTAGTGTATAATTATATTTTAAGCAAAAAAGTAAGCTTAGACAACTATAAAAAGTATCTAAGCTTATCTTTTATTGTAGAGCAAGTCTATCTTTATATTTATTTTGTATTAATTTAAATACTGGAACCCCTATTACTGTAACAACTACAAATTCCCCAATACTTACTTGAAGCATGGTTACTATCATAGGTAATTCAGCCACAACACTTATCATCCAACCAACTATAGCTCCATTGAAAATAGTTGGCCATAATGAAGCAATTATTAAACTAAAGTTTTTTGATTTTATATACTTAGCTGTAAGTGATATTGCGAAAACACTTAAGAAAGTTGCTAGTGTTCCAAATACTATATCCATCGGGCCTAATCCTCCAAGTATATTAGCTAATAAACATCCTACAGTTAATCCAACTATATAAAATGGATCTATAAATGCTAATAATACTAAGATCTCTGATAATCTAAATTGTACTGGCCCATAGCTTATAGGTGCTAATACTATTGTTAGTGCTGCGTAAATTGCAGCAACTAATGCTGCTTTAACTATTTTTTTTGTTATGTTTTCTTTCAATATAATCTCCTCCAAAATTTCACTTAAAAATTTTAAAAAATAAAAAAGTGCCTTAAATAGACACCTCAAAAATATAAAAATACGAAATAAAATTACAAGTATAATACATGTAAAAATAAAATAGAGAGCTCATATAAATGAACCCTCTAGAAATAAAATCACATTTAATACAAATTGCAATTAATTACCGTAGTTTTATTTATAGACAGGAGGTTTCCGAACTGTCTTATTTAATTTTCTCTAATAGTATATTTTATATCTCACATAAAGTCAATATATTTATATCTCATTTAAGAAATTAGTTAATTTAGATAATTCCTTTGTTTTATTTAACCACCAATCCCTTGTCCAAATTCTATATAAATTAATTTTTTCATCTTTTAATACCTTATATAAATATATATCTTCTAATAAAATATAATTTTCTTTTTCTATTATTTGCCCATCAAGAATTACTGCTGTAATT
>JAQCTH010000132.1 GCA_027686065.1 Clostridiaceae bacterium AF10-41 | reverse complement strand
ATTATATTTTTTTTTGTACTACTTCTTTCTATTAATGATTTTAAGTAATTATGTTTTTCAATATTATTATCTATAGCAATATACACACTATTATCTAAATCATCATATAAATTTCTTAATAAGAAACCTAATCCCGTACCTACTTCTAATATTACTTTATCCTTGAAAGAAAGTTTGCATAGTTCATTACATATCCAATCTAAGCTTTTTCTTAAATTTAAAATATAATCTTCATCTGTCTCTTTTATATAATCTTCAATAATGAGATTATATATTTCATCACTATTTTTCACAAACTCATCATCAACAATTAATATCCCTGACTTTATACTATATTCCATACCACAGGTGCATTTCAATTTTCCTTCCAATATTTGATTATTCTTTATACTACCATCTTCTAAGTATAACTCATCTCCACACTTAATACATGATAATAAATTTAAATTTTTAATATCTATTCCTAAACTAAAACTTTTTTGCATTTCTGTTTTATTTATATACTTTAATTTGTTTGTTAATCTTGATTGTATATCTACTAATTCATTTATTCTTCTATTTATTTCCTTTTGCTTTAAAGTAAATATATCCTGTAAACCATTATTTTTTTCATTAACACTCAGTTTCCCTAATGTTTCATACACAAAAATTAATTTTATTTCATTTAAAGTAAACCCTAATGCTTTTAATTCTAAAATACTTTCAAGCTCTTTTTGGCATTTTTCATTAAATTCATATTGAGCACCATTTTTATAAGGTATAATAAGACCTAAATCTATATAGTGCCTTATAGAATCTATACTTATTTTGTTTATCTTACTGAATTGACCAATTTTCATATATACTCCCACTTTTCAATATTATGATATATATTTTTCAATTAACACTCTATATAATTAGTATTTATATTAATTATATATATACTTATTTTAAGTAAAATAATAAAATTGAAAATATATATTAATTAATTTTATATTAATTTACTATATCTTTCAAACTTTTATAATATTAAAATTATAAAAATATCTAAACTAAATTATAAACTAAAATGGGGACTGTCTTATGACAGCCCCCATAAAATTATATTTTATATAGGATATTAACTAATTATTTGTTACCTTCTACAGGGTCTTCTATATTTTTTTTATTTTTATCATCAACAAACCATTTGCATTGAGTAGTAGGATTGCTTATTATTCCTAGTGCAACTAATATTGACAATATAGTATTTGTTATTGCTTGATATTCTTCTGGAACTACTTTTATACCAAATGAATTTAAAAGCATTGGTATTAGAGCAAATATAGATACCCATAATCCATAATTCTTAAATCTTGAGCAATCAAAATCCATAATATCCCCTCCTTGTTCATAATATATTTTATTCACATAATTAAATTATGTGAATAAAATATAAAGCTATATTAAACTAAGTTTTTTAGGCTTAATTTAATATAGCTTTTTTATTTATTTTAATCTAATTTTGATTCTAAAAAGGCTTTATAACCTCTCATTGTTTCATATATATCTAATTTACTTGCAACTTCCCATGGAGCATGCATATTTTGTAGTGCTACTCCACAATCAATAACTTCCATATTGTATTCAGCTAATATATAAGCAATAGTTCCACCACCGCCTTGATCTACTTTTCCAAGCTCAGCAGTTTGATAAGCAATATCATTTTCATCCATTATATTTCTAAGCCATGCCATAAATTCTGGATTTGCATCATTACATCCTGACTTTCCTCTTGCACCTGTATATTTACTAAATACAAGCCCCTTTCCAAAATATGATGAATTTTTCTTTTCCATTACAGATGGATAATTAGGATCATAGGCTGCGGTTACATCTGCTGATAACATTCTAGAGTTTGATAGAGCTCTTCTTAACTTTAAGCTTGAATATTCTCCAAGTCTATCCATTACTTCTGCTACTGTATTTTCAAAGAATTTTGAGTGCATACCCGTAGCCCCGTTACTTCCAACTTCTTCTTTGTCTACTAACAATACTACTGAAGTGTACTTAGTCTTATCTACATCTAAAAGAGCCATTAATGAAGTATAAGCACAAACTCTATCATCTTGACCATATGCCATTACCATACTTCTATCTAACCCATATTCTCTAGCTCTTCCAGCTGGAACTACTTCTATTTCAGCTGATAAGAAATCAGCTTCCTCAAAATCATATTTTTCTTTTAAAATATTAAGAACGTTTGCCTTAACAGCATCTTTTTCATGGCCTTCTAAAGGCATATTTCCAACTAATAAATTTAAATCTTCTCCTTCGATTACTACATTGGCTTTCTTTTGAAGTTGATCTGCTGATAAGTGTATTAAAAGATCTGATATTCCAACTACTGGATCACTACTATCTTCTCCTATAACTACATCTATTTTAGTACCATCTTTCTTAATAACTACTCCATGTAACGCTAGCGGAAGTGTAACCCATTGGTATTTCTTTACACCCCCATAATAATGAGTTTCCAGCATTGCAAGATCTGAATCTTCATATAATGGATTTTGCTTTAAATCTAATCTTGGAGAATCCACATGTGATCCTATTATTCTCATACCTCTTTCTAGGGGTTCTTCTCCTATAAGAAATAATGCTAATGCTTTATCTTTATTATTTATAAACACTTTATCTCCAGATTTTAATTTTTCTCCATTTTCTATTACTTCTTCTAAATCTCTATATCCAAGGGCCATTGCCATGTCTATACTAGTTAATACACACTCTCTTTCTGTTTTACACAATGACATATAATCTATATATCCATTACAAAAATCAAATAATTCTTCCTTTTTATTACCTGCGTATTTTTGCCAAGGATTTTTTTTATCTTCTTTATTCATATTATTCCTCCTAAAAACTATTACATTTATTATTATAACTTTTCTTTATATTATTTATTACTCTACTATTTTATCCATTCTATTTTCAATTATATCTACTGGTGTCACATCTGACATAAGTGAATGTCTATAATTTGCTGCTGCTGCCTCTATTATTACAGCAATATTTCTTCCTGGTCTTACTGGAACTCTCAATCTTTTTACTTTAACTCCTAAGATATCTTGACGTTCATCATTTAGCCCTAATCTATCATAGTCTCCATCATCTTTCCAATGTTCAAAGTGCATAAGTAATTGGATATCCTTTTCAGGAAGAATAGAGCTTAATCCATACAATGATGAAACATCTATTATACCAATTCCTCTAACTTCAAGCATTCCTATTGTTATCCTTGGAGACCTTCCTATAAGTTCTCCATCTATTTCTTTTATATCAACTGCATCATCGGTTACCAATCTATGGCCTCTTTTTATTAATTCTAAAGCAGTTTCACTTTTGCCAATACCGCTTTCACCAGTTATTAATATGCCTATTCCATATACATCCACTAAAACACCATGAAGTCTAGTTTCTGGAGCTAATTGCCCTGCTAAATAAATGGTTATTTTACTTATAAATTGAGTAGTCACTAATTTAGTTTTTATTATCCATACTTTATTTTTTTTGGCTGCCTTTAATAATTCTTCATGTGGCTCTAAATCTCTAGTTATAATTAGACAATTTAAATTAAAACTAAAGTACTTATCTATTCTCTTTTTACGGAGTTCTACTGCCATAGCATCTAAGAAACTCCATTCAGCTTTACCTATAACTTGTATTCTTTCAGGAGCAAAATAATTGTAGAACCCTGCTAATTGTAATCCTGGTCTATTTATATCATTAACAAAAATTTCTACATTTTTATTTCCCTCTACCAATACTTCCATATCAAAATCTTTAATTAATTTTTCTACTGTAACTGACAAACTTATCACCCTTTAATTTCTTTTTTTTAATTCAACTGTTTCTAGTTGAGCTTTGAAGTTACTTTTTACACTATCTATATATCTTCTTCTTAATATTTGTTGTTCTTCCTTTTCTGAATCATCTAATCCTTCTTCTTTACTTTTTTTATAAAGTTCATTAATTCTTTTTATTATATCATCCATTTTCATATCTTTATATTCCATCCTTAGTTCTCCTTTGCCTTAACTAATTTTATTTAACTCTTTATTACATTTTACCTTCTATTTTAATCAATATCAACTTATATAATTTCGACAAATTCTAATATTTATCTTTTTTTTAATCATTTACTTTCAGGTATTATTTTCATT
>JAQCTH010000131.1 GCA_027686065.1 Clostridiaceae bacterium AF10-41 | reverse complement strand
TTTTATTGGTCAAGCCCTCGACCTATTAGTATCAGTCAGCTAAATATGTTACCACACTTACACCTCTGACCTATCAACCTTGTGTTCTTCAAGGGGTCTTACTAGCTTATGCTATGGGAAATCTCATCTTGAGGGGGGCTTCACGCTTAGATGCTTTCAGCGTTTATCCCTTCCCGACTTAGCTACCCAGCCATGCTCTTGGCAGAACAACTGGTACACCAGAGGTCAGTCCATCCCGGTCCTCTCGTACTAAGGACAGCTCCTCTCAAATTTCCTACGCCCGCGACGGATAGGGACCGAACTGTCTCACGACGTTCTGAACCCAGCTCGCGTGCCGCTTTAATGGGCGAACAGCCCAACCCTTGGGACCTACTACAGCCCCAGGATGCGACGAGCCGACATCGAGGTGCCAAACCTCCCCGTCGATGTGGACTCTTGGGGGAGATCAGCCTGTTATCCCCGAGGTAGCTTTTATCCGTTGAGCGATGGCCCTCCCACGAGGTACCACCGGATCACTAAGCCCGACTTTCGTCCCTGCTCCACTTGTAAGTGTCGCAGTCAGGCTCCCTTCTGCCTTTGCACTCTTCGAACGATTTCCGACCGTTCTGAGGGAACCTTTGGGCGCCTCCGTTACTTTTTTGGAGGCGACCGCCCCAGTCAAACTGCCCACCTAACAATGTCCCGTCACCAGATTCATGGCGTCCGGTTAGAATCCCAATACTGTCAGGGTGGTATCCCAAGGTTGACTCCACTAAGGCTGACGCCCTAGCTTCTCAGTCTCCCACCTATCCTGTACAGACAATATCGAAACTCAATGCTAAGCTACAGTAAAGCTCTACGGGGTCTTTCCGTCCAATCGCGGGTAGCGAGCATCTTCACTCGCACTACAACTTCGCCGGATTTGCAGTTGAGACAGTGCCCAAGTCATTACGCCATTCGTGCGGGTCAGAACTTACCTGACAAGGAATTTCGCTACCTTAGGACCGTTATAGTTACGGCCGCCGTTTACTGGGGCTTAAGTTCACACCTTCGCTTGCGCTAAGTGTTCCCCTTAACCTTCCAGCACCGGGCAGGCGTCAGCCCCTATACATCAGCTTACGCTTTAGCAGAGACCTGTGTTTTTGCTAAACAGTTGCTTGGGCCTATTCTCTGCGGCCTGCTCTCGCAGGCACCCCTTCTCGCGAACTTACGGGGTCAATTTGCCTAGTTCCTTAACTGCAATTCTTCCGATGGCCTTAGGATTCTCTCCTCATCTACCTGTGTCGGTTTGCGGTACGGGCACTACTTCTCTCTCTAGATGCTTTTCTTGGAAGCATGGAATCAGATACTTCAGTCAAAATGACCTTCCCCATCACACCTCAGAATTGTTAAGACGGATTTGCCTATCTTAACTCCCTAAATGCTTAGACTAGCATTTCCAATCGCTAGCACATCCTATCCTTCTCCGTCACACCATCGATATTAACGATAATAGTGGTATTGGAATATCAACCAATTGTCCATCACCTACGCCTTTCGGCCTCGGCTTAGGTCCCGACTAACCCTGGGCGGACGAGCCTTCCCCAGGAAACCTTAGATTTTCGGCCTGTAAGATTCTCACTTACATCTCGCTACTAATGCCAACATTCTCACTCGTAATCAGTCCACCGCTCCTTACGGTACGACTTCAGCCCGATTACGACGCTCCTCTACCGCTCACTATTAAAGTGAGCCCGTAGCTTCGGTGGTAAGTTTGAGCCCCGGACATTTTCGGCGCAGGATCTCTCGACTAGTGAGCTATTACGCACTCTTTAAATGAGTGGCTGCTTCTAAGCCAACATCCTAGTTGTCTTAGAAATCCCACATCCTTTACCACTTAACTTACACTTTGGGACCTTAGCTGACGATCTGGGCTTTTTCCCTTTTGACTACGGATCTTATCATTCGCAGTCTGACTGCCGGACTAATAGTATATGGCATTCGGAGTTTGATAAGGTTCGGTAAGCGATATGCCCCCTAGCCCATTCAGTGCTCTACCTCCATTACTCATATCCGACGCTAGCCCTAAAGCTATTTCGAGGAGAACCAGCTATCTCCGAGTTCGATTGGAATTTCTCCGCTATCCACAGCTCATCCCATGCTTTTTCAACAGCAACGTGGTTCGGTCCTCCACGGGGTTTTACCCCCGCTTCAACCTGGCCATGGATAGGTCACCCGGTTTCGGGTCTACGGCATGCAACTAGTCGCCCTATTAAGACTCGGTTTCCCTTCGGCTCCGTACCTTAAGTACTTAACCTTGCTACATACCGTAACTCGTTGGCTCGTTCTACAAAAAGCACGTCATCACCCTCATATGGGGCTTTGACCGGTTGTAGGCACACGGTTTCAGGTTCTATTTCACTCCCCTCCCGGGGTTCTTTTCACCTTTCCCTCACGGTACTGCTTCACTATCGGTCATCAGGTAGTATTTAGCCTTGGGAGGTGGTCCTCCCTGCTTCCCACAAGGTTTCACGTGTCTCGTGGTACTCTGGATCAGAACTTTTAATGTTCTGTCCGCAACCCCAGAGATAAATCTCTGGTTTGGGCTCTTTCCCTTTCGCTCGCCGCTACTAAGAAAATCGATTTTTCTTTCTCTTCCTCTAGGTACTTAGATGTTTCAGTTCCCTAGGTTTACCTTCCTGCAGCTATTTATTCACTACAGAATACATGGGGTTTCCCATGTGAGTTCCCTCATTCGGAAATTTTCGGATCACTGGCTATGTGCGCCTACCCGAAACTTATCGCAGCTTATCACGTCCTTCATCGGCTCCTGATGCCAAGGCATTCACCATGCGCCCTTTGTAGCTTGACCATTCTTCTTTTTTTTATTCATGTGCAATTTTCAAAGAACATAAAACCGACATCCAAAATTAAAATTTTGTAATAATCGGCTACTTCTCATAAATGAGAAGATTCCTTTTGAAGGATTTTGGTCCTTCAAAATTGAACAGAAGTTAAGAATAAACCTTCTTTTAAGTCTTTTCTAAATCTTCGATTTAGAAGTACTAGATAAGCTTCTTGCTTACTAGATTTCTCCATAGAAAGGAGGTGATCCAGCCGCAGGTTCTCCTACGGCTACCTTGTTACGACTTCACCCCAATCGCTGACCCTACCTTAGGTCGCTGCCTCCCTTACGGGTTAGCTCACGAACTTTGGGTATTGCCAACTCTCATGGTGTGACGGGCGGTGTGTACAAGGCCCGGGAACGTATTCACCGCGACATTCTGATTCGCGATTACTAGCAACTCCAGCTTCATGTAGGCGAGTTTCAGCCTACAATCCGAACTGAGACAAGTTTTTAAGTTTAGCTCCACCTTGCGATATTGCATCTTTTTGTACTTGCCATTGTAGCACGTGTGTAGCCCTAGACATAAGGGGCATGATGATTTGACGTCATCCCCACCTTCCTCCCGGTTAACCCGGGCAGTCTTGCTAGAGTGCTCAACTTAATGGTAGCAACTAACAATAAGGGTTGCGCTCGTTGCGGGACTTAACCCAACATCTCACGACACGAGCTGACGACAACCATGCACCACCTGTCTTCCTGTCCCCGAAGGGACTTCCTCGATTAAGAGTAATTCAGGAGATGTCAAGTCTAGGTAAGGTTCTTCGCGTTGCTTCGAATTAAACCACATGCTCCGCTGCTTGTGCGGGCCCCCGTCAATTCCTTTGAGTTTTAATCTTGCGACCGTACTCCCCAGGCGGAATACTTAATGCGTTTGCGGCGGCACAGAGGTCATGACAACCCCTACACCTAGTATTCATCGTTTACGGCGTGGACTACCAGGGTATCTAATCCTGTTTGCTCCCCACGCTTTCGAGCCTCAGCGTCAGTTACAGTCCAGAGAGTCGCCTTCGCCACTGGTGTTCTTCCTAATCTCTACGCATTTCACCGCTACACTAGGAATTCCACTCTCCTCTCCTGCACTCTAGACTTCCAGTTTGAAATGCAGCACCCAAGTTGAGCCCGGGTATTTCACATCTCACTTAAAAATCCGCCTACGCTCCCTTTACGCCCAGTAAATCCGGACAACGCTCGCCACCTACGTATTACCGCGGCTGCTGGCACGTAGTTAGCCGTGGCTTCCTCCTCAGGTACCGTCATTATCGTCCCTGAAGACAGAGCTTTACGATCCGAAGACCTTCATCACTCACGCGGCGTTGCTGCATCAGGGTTTCCCCCATTGTGCAATATTCCCCACTGCTGCCTCCCGTAGGAGTCTGGGCCGTGTCTCAGTCCCAATGTGGCCGATCACCCTCTCAGGTCGGCTACGCATCGTCGCCTTGGTGAGCCGTTACCTCACCAACTAGCTAATGCGCCGCGGGCCCATCTTATAGCGGATTGCTCCTTTAATTACTCCTTCATGCGAAGATGTAATCTTATGCGGTATTAATCTTCCTTTCGGAAGGCTATTCCCCTCTATAAGGCAGGTTGCCCACGTGTTACTCACCCGTCCGCCGCTAGGTTCATCCCCGAAGGGAATCTCCTCGCTCGACTTGCATGTGTTAGGCACGCCGCCAGCGTTCGTCCTGAGCCAGGATCAAACTCTCAATAAAAAGTTTAATCTGTCTCAAATTACTTTGAGTCTTAGTTGTAAGACTTCTAAAAGAATTGCTGGTTTATTTTACTTAACTTATTTTCTGTTCAATTTTCAAAGA
>JAQCTH010000130.1 GCA_027686065.1 Clostridiaceae bacterium AF10-41 | reverse complement strand
TATTTTACTTAACTTATTTTCTGTTCAATTTTCAAAGACCAAGTTTTTCAATAGTTAATTATTTTTGTTTTGCTCAACTGTTCTGCTGAGCACATGAGTTATAATATCATGTAGAAAAATGTTTTTTCCCCATATTTTATTTATTTACGACAAATTATCCTATCGTTCTTGCTATTTACTCTTTTTTTCTCTTTCTTTCTATTATTGATACACAGGGATAAGTTGTTTTATTATGCTATACCTTATATATTTTAACCAACTATAATTTCTCAGGAAATAAAAAAATGAACATATAATTTCTATTAAAATTCGAAATACTGCTCCAATAATTAATGTATGGATGGAGTATATCTATTATATATATATTAATACACATAGAAAAAGCTGCATTTTTATTGATTTATAAAATCAATCTAAATACAGCCTTCTCTTAATTTACTTTTCTATTTTATTTTATTTATTATCTTTTTAACTCTGCCTTTATAGCATCAGCAACAAATTGTACATTTGTTCCAACTATTACTTGAATATTTCCTTTTCCTGGTCTTATAACACCTCTAGCTCCTAAAGCTGTTAAGTTCTTTTCCTTAACTATAGTGTTGTCTTTAACTCCAAGTCTTAATCTAGTAACACAGTTATCTACTGAAACTATATTTCCTTTTCCACCTAAAGCTTCAATATATGCTTTAGCTAATTCATTCATATCTCCAGTAATTGCTATATTTTCACTTAATTCATCTTCATCATCTTCTCTACCTGGAGTCTTTAAATTGAATTGAGTAATTACAAATCTAAATGTTACATAGTAAAGTACTGCAAATACTAAACCTATTGCTATTAACCAAAGTGGGTTTTGCGCCATTGGAGCTTTAAAACTTAAGAACCAGTCAACAAATCCAGCACTGAAGTTAAATCCAGCTCTTACTGGTAGCAATGTACAGATTATTGCAGATATTCCTGTTAAACCTGCATGAATTACATAAAGTCCTGGTGCTAAGAACATAAATGCAAATTCCATTGGTTCTGTAACGCCTGTAAAGAATGAAGATAAAGCAGCTGCTAATAACAATCCATATACAGCTTTCTTCTTATTATCCTTAGCAGTATGATACATAGCTAATGCTCCTGCTGGTAAACCGAACATCATAACTGGGAAGAATCCTGTCATATACATTCCAGTTACACCTTGAGTACCTGTTCCAGCCCAGAAGTTTCCAAGATCATTAATGCCTGCAACATCAAACCAGAATACTGAGTTAAGTGCATGGTGTAATCCAAATGGAATTAATAATCTGTTTAAGAATGCATATATACCTGATCCAATTGCTCCTGTAGAAACAATTGCTTTACCGAATGATACTAACGCTCCATAAACTATTGGCCATACAAAGAATAATACTAATGCTGCAACTAATGAAGCTAAAGCTGTCATTATAGCAACTGATCTTTTACCGCTAAAGAATCCTAAAGCATCTGGTAACTTAGTACTTTTGAATTTATTATAGCATGTTGCACCAATTAAACCTGCAACTATCCCAACGAATTGAGTTTGAATTTTGCTAAATGCTGCTGGCACTTCTGCTGCATCTATTCCCTTGAACATTGCAACTGCACCTGGGCTTAATAATGTTGTAATTACAAGCCATGAAACTAAACCAGCAAGTCCTGCTGTACCATCGTTGTCATCTGACATTCCTACCGCTACACCAATTGCAAAAAGAATAGCCATGTTATCAATTAGCGCTCCACCAGCCTTTAATAAGAAAGCTGAAGCAACGCTGTTTGCTCCCCAACCTGTAGGGTCAAGCCAGTATCCAATACCCATTAAAATACTTGCAACAGGTAGTGCTGCTACTGGAAGCATTAAAGATTTTCCTAGTCTTTGAAGATACTTCATCATAATAATAAATCCTCCTTAAAATTTTTTATATACAAATTTAAGCCGTTGTATAGTATAATTCCAACTTTAAAATAAAAAAAGCCGAAAAGGATATACAGATATATAAATCCTTTTCGGCTCATGCTCAACTAATTGATAACACGCCTAAATTTGTACAATATTTTATTTACATTGTCATTGTATCATTTAATGTTATTGTTTTCAAGAGTTTTTTTAATGTTTTTTTCATCCTTTTTCTACTATTTTCTTAAGATTTCATTAATTATATTAAATATACTTAATTTTGCTAACGATTTCATGATTTTTTTTTAATTTAGTTTATTGACAACTATTAATAACTATATATATAATCATACTAGACGTGTTACTGTTTAAACAGGCATGAGTCCATCTCATTTATAGGGCTTATGCCTTTTGTTTTTAAAATTTAGCATGTAAATTTGTATCTAATATCTATGTATTTATTCTTTTGTATTAATAAATACTATAGTTATTAATTAATATATTTATTAAAATATGTAGTAGAAAGGATGTGGATTCCTGATTATTCAGGAAGTACTATGTTTGATTTTATTAAAAATTTATTTAAATCTGATTCAGTTAATGAAGAAGTTGTTACTAAATCTAACACACTTGTTGCTCCTGTTTCTGGTAAGGCTATTCCTTTATCAGAAGTACCAGACCCAGTTTTTGCTGAAAAGCTAGCTGGAGACGGAATGGCTATAATTGCTGAAGGAGATACTATAGTTGCTCCTGCTGATGGAGAAGTTACTCTTATCTTTAAGACTAAGCATGCATTTGCTATGACTTTAGAAAATGGATTAGAATTACTTATTCACATAGGATTAGAAACTGTTTCTCTTGATGGAGAAGGTTTTGAACAATTAGTAGAACAAGGTGTAAATGTTAAGGCTGGTACTCCATTAATAAAAATTAACAGAGATTTAATTTTATCTAAAGGATTATCTCTAGCTACACCAGTATTAATAACTAATGTAGATGCAACTAAATCAATAACTCCAATTGAAAGTGGAGATGTTGTTGCAGGTAAAACTGTTGTTGTAAACTTTGAAGTATAGGATATAGTAATATAAAATAAAAATCAGTCATTTTGAAATGACTGATTTTTATTTTATAATAGAACTTCTAAATCTTTCTATGTGCATAGCTAAATAAGCTATTTCATCCTCAGATATATTGGATATTTCTAAGGATCTACATATTATCTTTTTTGTTTCCTCTGCAATTTCATAAGATAATCTATATTTCTTTTTTATTACATATATTAAATCATTTTTTATCGGTGCATCTGTTATTATTCTCTCTATTGCAAATCTAATATGTGTTAAGAATCTGGCATAATCTAATGATTTTCTATCAATCTCTATATTTAATCTATCTTCAACATGTTCAATTATAGAATTACTTAGAAAGCTATATTTTATAGTATTAGATAATTTGCCATTATTTCTTGCTGAATGAATATGAAGCGCTATAAATCCTTTTTCACCTTCTGGGATATCTACCTTTAGCTCTTCCCTTATCTTATCTGCAAGCTTACTCGCCATTTCAAATTCTCTATTATATAAAGTTTGTATTTCTACTATAAATGGATTTTGTATTTCCTCATTCTCTTCCAATCTTTTTATTGCATAAAAAAGGTGATCGACTAACCCTATATGAATATTTTCATTAAGAGTCTCTCCTAATTCGTCAGTTATTTCTGCTATAACTTCTTCAACTATTCCTATAAGTTTAGTATCTACTCTAGTTAATATTTCATTAAAATTTCTTTGGTTTTCTTTATCTTCAATTATAAAAATTTTTTCAACTAATGTTCCTTTTTCTATAATATCACCCATCTTTTTACCGAAACCAATTCCCTTTTGAAAAAGAATTTTTTCTTTTCCTTTTTCTCTTACAAGCAATATATTATTATTAAAGGATTTCACTACTGTTGCTTTGTTATTTAATATAATCAAATTCATATTTTCTTCCCCCAAATAATAGTTAGTGTTTTTCTAATATCTTAAAAAAGGTTATGTGATCTCTCCATGATCCATTTATAAATAAATATTTTTCATTTAATCCTACTTCTTTAAATCCACAACCTAAAAGAACTGATTTCGATTTTTCATTATTTGTTAAAACTGAGGCTTCTATTCTATGTAATTCTAATTCATCTCTAGAATACTTCAAAACTAAATTTACAGCTTCCTTCATGTATCCTTTTCCTTGAAAATCCTTATCCATAGAATACCCTATTATAGCACTTTTGAATACACCATAAACTATATTCGATATTTTTATTTTTCCTATTAATTTGTCATCCTCATATATTCCTAAATCAAAGCCTGACCCATTCATCAAACTCCTATAACTCTCAAGTAATATGTCTCTCTGTACTTCATAAGTATAGAATACACTATCTCTACTTGGTTCATAACTGCTTAAATGTTCTTTATTCCTTATATAGTAATTTAATAGATCTTCTGCAGAATCTGGAGTGAAATTTTTTACTGTTATATTTTCACCCTTCAAATAAACAATGAAACTTCTTTTAGTATTATTATATTCATTTCTATTTATCCCAAAACTTAATTCATCTAAAAATACTCCATTAGTAAATATATTTTCTGTGAGTATCCCCTCTAAAGTAAATCCTAGGTCTAAAAATACTTTGTAATTAATATTCTCATCTACTAAAATATTAGATTTATATATATTGCTATCCTTAAATATAGCCCTCAATATATTTTCTATAGTTTCCTTTAATAGATCATATTTATTTTCCCTATAAAATTTAAGCTTAACAGTACACTTTTTATTATCCTTATCTAGTTCTACTATAGTAAATCTTCCAATAAATATATTA